>CANFVI010000098.1 GCA_947450405.1 Flavobacteriales bacterium | reverse complement strand
GATAAATACTTTGCCGCTAAAAAATAAAACAGCAATGAAAGTGAACCCATCAAAACAAATGGAAATTTAATTACCCATTGTTTTGTTCCAAACAGTTTGATATAAAACCATAAAAATGTTTGCACTCCTGCAGGATGTCCATCCGTCCATACTGCTTTTGAAAGCATGGTGGAAAAGTCAGGGTAATTTAAACGGTTAAGTGCTGACAGTTCGTCGTTTGTAAACGGAATTTCAGTGAAATTGAAAAAACGCAGTGTAAATCCAATAAATAGCAGGATGATGAAGGCGATTTTTTCGTTTTTCGACATAGGTTTTAAGTGATACAATATTAACGGAATTGAGGTTGATACCCAAAATTGTAAGTAGAAGAATAAAAATAAATTTAAATTTAAATTGTCATTTACCTTTTTGTTACTATCTGTATAAAGGGATATGGAAAATAGTTTGAAGATTTCGATACCCACTCCATGTCATGAAGATTTAGGGCAGATGGATAAAACTGAGAAAGGTAGATTTTGTTTAAGTTGCCAAAAAGAAGTCATTGATTTTACCAAAATGTCTGATGATGATATTGTGTTGTATTTTGAAATGAAAAAAATGGGGGAAGCAAAAGTATGCGGAACTTTTCGGGCTGATCAAGTTTTAGAGACTAAGAACAAAATTGAAATACCGGTTCAAACGTATTTTTATGCAAAAAACAAACATGAGAAATTTTTATGGATGTTATTTGCTTGTATGGGAATGTTTTTCGTTTCTTGTAATTCCAAAACCAAAGGGGAGGTAGAAATATCGGTTATTGATAGTTCAAAAAATAGACGGAATGCATATACAATGAAGGAAATACAACTAACCGGAGATACTATTTATTCTGTTGAGCCAACCGAAAAGCCAAAGGAAATTGAACAGGTAGATAAAATTCAAGGTGAAGTTGTTGAAAGTGTAAGCGGTTTTGTTGCACCAATCGTGAAAGGGGGTTGTGTTATTCCTGAAAATACGGAAGAAGAACCAGTTGTAACCATCAAAGGGAAAGTTGCCTATCCAACGGATACAGCTAAGAATAACCAATTAAATGTCCCTCAAAAAGATACCGCAGCAAATATCAGATCAAAACGCGATGATAAATCCATAATCATTAAAAGGCCAAAGCTTTTTAACGACTAATTCACTTGAATATCCTCTACTTTGGTAAGCATGAGGATATCTATAGAGTTTTGAAAATCGGGGTCTATATTAATACCTATACAAACCGCATTTTGTTCAATGTAACGTCGGAATAGAATGGGTAATTTATTGCCATCGGGTTCTACACATTCAACTATTCTATCTAGTCTTTTAAAGTCAATATTTGCCGGATTGTTTAACCAATCAGATACCAATTTATTTGGTTCATTTTTATAGGGGAAATAAGCGTTAAAATGCTTGAGTAATTCTTTGTTACTATGGTGTTTTAATATAAATCCGGTAATTAAAGCCTTGGTAAAAGGGTGGTAAGAGTTGGGTAAACTAGTTTGACCCAATACAAATTTAATTTCCTTTGTGTTTTTGATATATTGGGTAATGCCTTGCCAAAGTAGAAACAATGGAAATGCTTTTTGCTGATATTCTTCGCGCACAAATGCCCTTCCAAGGATCAATGATTGTTTTAAAACAGTTTCAATTTCTTTGTTTTCTTGGTAGTAATCGTACATAATAGAGTGATAGTTTTTCTCCGTATGTAATTTAGTGCCGTCGCCGAGTCTGTAGGCACCAACAATTTCTTTTGTTTCATCATCCCACAAAATCAAATGAGCAAACTGTTCATCGTATTTATCGAGGTCTCTTTCTTTTCCCGAACCTTCATTTACTGATCTGAACGTAATTTCTCTTAGACGTCCAATTTCCAAAATTAATTCTGGTGAATGCTTATAGGTGGTTAAAAAAACTTGATAATTTCCCTTTGTGATCAGAGGTGAATTGAGTTTTGAAATTTCAGATTCTATGTGTTGTTTATTTCGTTTTTCTGCAATGTTAACTAAAGTTGATTTTTTTGGTAGTTTGAATGGATTTTTGGTTTTGTTGACTAAAGAAATACTCATTAGTTTAACCTTTGTTTCCAAATCATTTAATAATCCTTCATTGCCATTGATTCGGCAAGGTTTGCCAATAAACGAATAAATAGGTCTGCGGCGTTTCTTAAGTCCTTCACGCGTCAAAAGTGCCGATTTAAATGCAGGATGAATTTTGCCTAATTGGTAAAATAGGGCACTATTTTTTCCGGCAATGGCCCAAGGTAGAATTGCGCCCTTGTGTTTCAATATAATTTTTTTTGCGGTAGGATGCCAAAATTGTTCGGATATTTCACGCTTTTTAAAATCATAATCGGCAACATTTCCAGCAGGGAAAAGGATGATGCAATGTCCCTCATTAAGCCATTGTAAAATTGTCCTAATTTGAGACGAATTTTGAGCTTTGGCTTCCGGATTCTCATATGGGTCAACGGGAATGGTAAAAGGTTTAATGGGGTCAACCTTATAAGTTAGTTCATTGGCAATGATTTTTACGTCTTGTCTAACTTTAAGTACTTGGTCTAGTATCAATAATCCATCTGGTATTCCAGTTGGGTGGTTTGCTATAATCAATAATGATTCTGTTGCTGGAATTCTCTCAATTTGATTGTTGGGTATAATGTGTTTTATTCTTGAATTCCTTTTATATGCAGCTAAAAATTGTTTTGCATTGAGGCTTTTTACCCTATCGTAAAATTTATTTGCCTTTTTCCATCCTAGAATATTGGAAATGATATTAAATGAAAAATCATTTGTTAACACAGTTTGATTAACGATTTTAACGATCTCTTGTTTTTCAATAAATGCCATGTTGTAAAATAACTACGACAATGTTAGGTGAATTCGACTGTTTGATTAATTGATTGTTAACTGTTGGCGTGTAATTAACATTCTGTTTACATTGGATCGTATGTTAGAAGTCGTGTGTTTTGATAAAAAACTATTTCATTGTATCTTTCCCAAACTTTTTGATGATGAAAAAACTACTGTTATTAACCCTATTTTTTCTAAATATTTATTATGCAAATTCACAAACTGCCAGAGATGTTGCTGTTGAAACATACGCTGAAGCAAAAGCTGGAGGCGGGGTATATATCAAATGGATACCAGATAATTCTGCGGTTAAATATTATGTTTTCAAACGACTAGGACCTAAAACTGATTGGTTGTTGTTAGATTCTGTGAATGGGACTGTAAATAGTTATTTAGATAAGGGGTTGCTTTTTGGTCAGGTTGCTGAATATAGAGTTTCTAAAAGCAAAAAAACGTTTTCTTTTTATGCAAATGGTTATTTATTGGCGGGATTTGAAGTGGCACCGAAATTAAATTTGGGAAAGGTTTTGATGGTCATAGACTCAAATTATTCAGTTCCATTAAAATCGAAAATTGCAGAATATAAAGATCAATTAATACGTGAAGGTTATACGATTGTTTCAAAAGTTGTTTTGCGTTCTGAGAAAGTAAGTAATATCAAATCGTGGATTTATAGTCAATGGCTATCAGATTCATTGAATATTAAATCAATCTTTTTATTGGGACATATACCCGTTCCTTACAGTGGAAATTTCACATCAGATGGGCAAACTGACCATACTGGAGCTTGGCCCGCGGACATGTATTATGGGAATTTCTATTCAAATTGGTCAGATAATTCAGTAAATAATAAACAAGCAACCAGAAGCGAAAATCAGAACATTCCTTCAGATGGTAAATTTGACATTAGCATTATTAATGCTTTAGGAACCTCCAAATCAGCAGTTCAAAGTTGTCAGATACCCGTTGGTCGCGTTGATTTATATGGAATGACGTCTTTTGGAAATGATACTTTTTTAATAAAAAGATATTTAAATAAAGCACTTAATTTTAGAAGAGGAGTTTTAAAAGCAAAACCCAGAGGGTTAATCGATGATAATTTTGGATATTATGGCGGTGAAGCCACTGCATCATCAGGGTTTCGAAATTTTTCAGTGCAATTTAAAGACTCTGTTTTTGAACGCGATTACAGAACAAGTATGGCTAAAAACTCTTATTTGATGAGTTATGGTTGCGGCACTGGTACATATACTTCTTGTGATCAAGTAGCAACTTCTGCTTCTTTTGCAACAGACAGTTTGTTAAATCCGTTCACAATGACATTTGGTAATTATTTTGGTGATTGGGACAATGCCAATAATTTTTTGCGCGCACCTTTGGCAAGTAAAGGATGGGGATTGGTTAATGTTTGGTCTGGAAGTCCATATTGGATGTTGCATGAATGTGCCTTGGGTTTGCCATTGGGTCAGGCAACTTTAACTTCTATAAATTCATATTATTACTATAACGCAGGTAAATTTCAAAGTGGAGTGCATACTGCCTTAATGGGTGATCCTACATTAATTTTATATCCTTTGGCTTCGTTAAGTAACGCTAAAGCAATTGCTAAATGTACAGACAAGGTTAGATTTAGATGGGATTTACATGAAGAAAATGTTGATTCGGTAGTCATTGAAGAGTTTATTGGCGGATCATGGAGAATCCTTACCAAGACAGTTGGCTCTGATACTGATTTAACATACCGTGTGCCATTGGGGAATCATAAATATTCGATTCGACCTTTGAAATTAATGAAAAGTGCATCAGGAAGTTGGTGGCAATATGGAGCCCGTCAATACAGTGATGTTAGCGTAAATATAAGGGCTGTTGCAATTGCAATTACATCAACCAAAACAGCTTGCACGGTTGATTCAGTAATTGTTGCGGAATTGAAATTTGGACCAAATCCGAAATACTTGCGTTCTTGGTATGTAAATGGGAAAATAGTTCCTGATACAGCTGTATCATTTAAAAGAACCTATGCTGCAGGTAATATTAGTGTTTTAATGCGTTTGACAACAGACTCAGGTTGTGTTTTTAACGACAGTGTGAAATTTGTAATCAATAGTAATCCTTCTGCAAAATCGAATTTATTGACGACTAAAACGCTCTGCTTAAATGAGAAGTTCAAAGCAACCACTAAATCAGCTGGTACCCAAATTTGGACAATTGGAATAGATACCGTTTCAAAAACTGATTCAGTGATATATTCAGCAACAACGGCAGGGAAATTTATTTTGAAACATAAAATAACAGATGTAAATGGTTGTTTTGATGTTTCTCAAGATACGGTTGTATTTAACGCATTGCCAAATGCAATGTTCACATCTAATCCGGATACAACTATTTGTATAGGAGGGAAATATACGTATACCGCAAATGATACAACAAATAGTTTGATTTGGAATTGTAAACGAAATGGTGTTGGGTCCGATTTTATTTATAAAAATCAAAAGTCTATTGATGTTTTCTCAAATGTTTTTTCTGTTAAATTGATTGCTGCAAGTAAATTTGGTTGTTCTGACTCATCATTGAAGGTTGTTGATTTTTATGGAAAACCTAAAACTCCGAAAATCGCGATCACCAAAGCTGCAACTTATCCTGGCGATACAATTTCTGTCATGGTTACGCCAAGCGCAAACAATACGAAAACCAATACTGTTTTTTGGACTAGGCCATTCAATTCAAGCGATTCAATTTTGAAATTTAGGGTTGCGGATACTGGAACAATGAACTTTATGGTTTATTTCGTTTCAAAACATGGATGTATTTCAGATACCGCTTATTATTCTCAATATTTTGGGCTTAGTGGTTTGAAGAATTTGGACGTTCAAAAAATTATGGCTTATCCTAATCCGAATACAGGTAAATTCACCTTAATGGTTAACGCGCAAGTTGAAAATGTAAATGTATTTGATTTGAAGGGACAAAAAATCCAAGTTATTTGGAACGAGAGCACTTTGATAAATCAAATTGACGTTGAGTTAAAAGATGTTCGAAGCGGAATTTATCTCATTCAAGGACAATATACAAACGGAGTTAAATTTGTTTCAAAATTTGCAATTGAATAATATATTTTGAATTGGTTTAAAAATATATCCATTGTCTTTTTCCTTATTGGTTCACAATTATTTGCAGGTGTTGAACAATCAAAAGTTGGAGATTCAATACATAATCCCGAAACAGTAAATTTGTTGCTAACCAAAACGTTTTATGATAAATCTCATAAAATGCTGTTTCAATCCAGGTATTTTTTCATGAATACCAATAATTATGATGTGAACGCTCCTGATTTTTACGCCAATGGTATGAATAATTCATTATCATATCAATCTGCAAACTTGTTGTATTT
>CANFVI010000097.1 GCA_947450405.1 Flavobacteriales bacterium | reverse complement strand
GAAACGAATTTTATTAATGCTTGAATCTCTCTTAAGTCCATATAGATTTATATTGGGTAGGCAAAGAAAAAGAAAAAATGGCAAAAACGGCCAAAAAATCATAAAAAAAGGTGATTTTTTGCCTAAAAATCGCAAAAAATCACCTTTTTTGTTAAAAATCGAATAATTATAGCGGAATATTTCCGTGTTTTTTACGTGGTAAGTTTACTACCTTATTTTCTAACATTTCAAATGCGGCGATTAATCGAACTCGGGTTTCTTCTGGAAAAATAACTTCATCGACAAAACCGCGTTCTGCTGCCCTATAAGGATTGGCAAAAAGGTTCGAATATTCCATTTCCTTTTCCTTTAATGCTGCATTTTTATCTGCTGCTGAATCGATATCTTTTTTGAAAATAATTTCTGCAGCACCCTTCGCTCCCATTACTGCAATTTCAGCACTTGGCCAAGCAAAATTCATATCGGCTCCAATATGTTTTGAGTTCATTACATCATAAGCACCACCATAGGCTTTTCTAGTGATAACCGTAATTCTTGGAACAGTAGCTTCACTAAACGCATATAATAGTTTAGCCCCATTGGTTATAATTGCATTCCACTCTTGGTCTGTTCCAGGTAAAAACCCAGGCACATCTTCAAGTACTAACAATGGAATATTAAATGCATCACAAAAACGGACAAAACGTGCTGCTTTTTGACTGCTATGAACGTCTAATACTCCGGCTAAATTTGCTGGTTGGTTGGCAACAATACCAATACTTCTACCTGCCAAACGGGCAAAACCAACAACAATATTCTCAGCATAATTTTTATGTACTTCAAAAAATGAACTATCATCAACCAAATGTTCAATTACTTCCTTAATGTCGTATGGTTGATTTGGATTACTTGGAATAATGTCCTTCAAAGAATCACGCAATTCATTGGCCATATGGTATTCAATTTTCGCAGGTTTTTCTTCGCAATTTTGAGGGATATAACTTAATAACTTACGGATATCTTGAATACAAAGTACTTCGTTTTGAACGGTAAAATGTGCCACCCCACTTTTTGAACCATGAACTGAAGCACCACCTAATTCTTCAGACGTTACATCTTCATTGGTTACTGTTTTTACCACATTTGGTCCAGTTACAAACATATAACTTGTATTTTCAACCATATAAATAAAATCAGTTAAAGCTGGAGAGTACACAGCACCACCTGCACATGGGCCCATAATTGCAGAAATTTGAGGAATAACGCCACTACTCCTTACATTTTTATAAAAAATGTCGGCATAGCCACCTAATGAAACAACACCTTCTTGAATTCTTGCACCACCTGAATCATTCAAACCTATAATAGGTGCACCATTTTGGAGTGCCATATCCATTATTTTACAAATTTTCTCAGCATGTGTTTCAGATAATGATCCACCAAATACGGTAAAATCTTGGCTATAAACATAAATTAAACGGCCATTAACTTTACCGTAGCCAGTAACTACGCCATCGCCAAGTAGTTTTTGTTTATCCATGCCAAAGTCTGAACTTCTATGAGTAACAAAAGCTCCAATTTCGCAAAATGTATTTTCATCTAACAACAATGAGATCCTTTCTCTTGCTGTTAATTTTCCTTTTTTGTGTTGTGAATCGATTCTGGCTTGACCACCACCCAAAAGTGATTCGGCTCTTTTATTATTTAATTGATCTCTAGATTCAGACATATTATTGCAAAGTTAATAAAGTAGTTAAAAAAATAGCCCCATTAAGGGGCTATTTTATATATTTTTTAAAAATTATTTATCGGTTGGAGGTGAGTCTTTGAGAGAATTTAAATCAAATAACAATGTAAAACGCATTTGATTTTGCAACGGATGGCGATTAGCAAGAGGAATTAAGTATGCAGCATCAACTGAAAGTGATTGGAATTTCAAACCAATTCCAGTTGTGATATACTGACGACCACCTTTTGTTTGCGATTCATAAAATAGACCAGAGCGAACAAAAAATGAATTGTCATAAATATATTCTAATCCAATGTTTGTGATCCATTCTTTCATTTCTTCAGAAAATCCACCTGGAGCATCATAGAACGATTGAATCATCCCTTGAATCGGACTTACATTTGGATCTTGACCAATATATTGGCGAATATTGTTTTTATCTACCGAATCTCCAGAATTATCAAAATTCCTTAGATAATAAGGTCTAGTTGGAACCAAAAGCTTATTGAAATCTAAGTACACATTTAATTTGTTATAATTGTCAATTTGTGTGCTGTAACCAACACCTAATTTCAAATTAGTTGGGATGAAATCCAATTTCTCTTTTGAAGAATACGTCATTTTAGAACCAATATTTTGAATATTCAATCCAAAATTAAATAAACGTTTTTTACCCGCAACACGAATATCTGTTTTGTACAAAACGTTGATATCACCTGCTATTGATGTACCTGCATTATAATCAATTCCATTTTTAATTCCACTACCAACAATATTAGAGTATATGTAGCGCAAATTAACACCCATTGACAATTTTTTAGAGAAAGCCAAAGCATAACCACCATCAATGGCCATTTCATTTGGATTAAAACTACCCTGAGGATTTCCGTCGTAGTCGGTAAATTGAATATTTCCCAAAGAGAAATATCTAAAAGATCCACTGATCACACCTTTTTTACCTACTTTGGCATAGCCAGACAAATAAGAAAATCCAACATCATTTACCAATTGACGTAACCATGGAGCGTAAGAAATTGCAAACCCTGAAGATTTTTCAGCATTTAACAAATTCGCATTGTTCCAACTTGCGCTATTCGCATCTGGAGAAAACAATGCAACTCCCACATCACCCATTCCGGCACTGCGACTATCAGGAGTGATCGTTAGAAATGGTACCATGGTAGTAACAGTATTCAATTGTCCAGATAATTCTTTAGACGAAATGGTATTGTTTTGCCCATAAATACTTAATGAACTTACTGAAGCAATTATCGAAAATAAAATTTTTCTCCTCATATCTCTGTGGGCAAAAATAGGATTTGTATCGAGAGATTCGTAATTTTTTTTCAAAAGGTTAATCATTTTTTATATTTTTATTTGTAATTATCGCAATTTTATAAATTTTCCGCCAATGAATTTTGATAAACCATCGGAAGTTTTGACATTGATTTTATAATAAAACATATTGCCGTTGGCCGCAATTCCATTATCACTTCTTCCATCCCAACTAATTGCATTAAATTTTGACAATGCAGCATATTCTAGTTTTGTTCCTTTTGCCAACAATGAACCAACTGTTGAGTATATTTCCCAATTCACAGTTAAATCCTCACCTGATAAATTGTGAGCAACCCATACATTAACTGTCTCTCCCAATGAAGGATTCGGTATTGCTCCATGTTCTGAAATTATTAAATCTCTTCCGGGAACAACTTCAAATGAAATATCATTTTCACCAGAATTGTTGTAAACATCCCAAGCCCTGCATTTTAGGGTATGTTTGCCCGAGGTTAATACTGGCAATGGAAAATCGATATATCCAAGCTGATATGAATTGTTTTCATAGGTGAAGAAATTATTTACTACATAAGATTTCGCATTTTCTGATCCTTCATCGAGTATGATTTCCAAATCACGCCCTATACCTGCACCAGTTGCGTTAATTCCACTTTTATCATAAATTCTTGCGAACGCCTTGGATTCTGATGAAACTTTACTGTTATTAATGAACATTGAATCATTCACAAATAATTGGACTTGAGGGCCAAGGCTATCGATATCAGTGATCTTCTCACTTCCCCCAATTTTAAATACCCATGAACCACTTGCATCTGTTTCACCATTTTGAGCGTAAAACACTGCCCTTCCATTTCCGATATTGTATGCAATATCTTTAGGAACACTAAATACCAAATTGAATTTACCCGCAACTACCGAAACGGAACCTTTATATAGTATACTGGTTTCGTTTTTAAACGGGATTTGATATGAAACTTTATTGTTGTTTAACGTATATTTTTGAGTTGGCTTATCATAAACTTCAACATCTAACGTACCGTTAAAATTTGTCATTATGGTTTTTAAACGCTCAGTAATGTGCCCAGAAAGTTTAACTACTGAGAAAGCCTTTACGGTGTCGTTGAAAACTGAAGCAGATTTGCCATTAATTGAATCAATTGAAACGAAATTCTTTGGAAATGCAATTTCCATAGATGGGTCACCCAACAACGCAAATTTATTATCTTCTGTTAATTGCCAACTTTGACTTGGTCTGTTCTTTAAACGCTTGTATACTTCACCTAAGGTAGGTATTGGCTGATTGGGTTTAGGAAACCCGTATTTTGTCCAAAAAGCATCGTTTATTATTGTATTTCCAGAAACAAATACCAATCTGGTTGTGGTCATTAAACCAATAGCGCCGCCATTTGGATTTAATAACGCCAACTCTCCACCACTTTGAAATTTAGGATCGTCATATCTTGCAAATTCACAAGTTGCCGTAAATAGAACAGGCATTTTATATTTGTTATTCCAAGAATTAATCATTGGAATATCTAAAATTTCTTCTTGCGCCCAACCCTTTTCGCCTCCATGACCTTGGTAATTCATGAACAAAGTTCCATCACTCATTGCGCTGTTTATTGCGTTGCTAGCCTCAGGGTATTTTTCATTATTACCATTTGTAACTTGCTTGAAAGCGTCAGCATAAATTTTGTTTAATCTTAGATTTGGATAATTTTTAGCAATGTATGTTGCGTATTGTTCAGACTCTTCGGTAAATTCTGCTTCGTAAGATTTATCCATATCGTCACAAACAAAAGACAACCGGTTTCGCCATGACCCCAATGCTTTTTTATCGGAATAGCGTTTTAATTTATTTACAACTCCTTGAGCTTCAGCTATTGTTCTAGCAGGAATTCGACCAATTACTAAATCCAAACTGTCATTATGGATCAAGGGATCGCCTGAATTGGTTTGTAAATATCCCAAAAAGTCATCTAAACAAAATAACGATTGCTTGTCTGTTCCATTGGTTGATTGGTAAATTGGAATAAAATTTGAATTGGGAGAAACCCTACCCTGCATATCATAAGAAGCAGATCCTACCAACAAAACATATTTGAGTTGTTTGTTTGATTTGAAATATTCTGAACGGATATAATTTCTAATGGCAACCAAATCAGATTGACCACCACCATATTCATTATAAATTTCATATAAATTAGCAACTTTCGTTGAGAAATGATCGTAATCTGTTCTAAATTTTGCCAGATCATTCGCTGCTGAAATAAAATCAGGATGAGAAATTATAAGTAAATCAAGATTGGCTCCCTGAGCGATATCTTGATTTTTAATTTCCCCAATAAACTTAGGTAAAAAAGAAAAGGTATGATCAAAGGCCCAAATTTTTGAGACTTTTTGATTTGAATCCGTAATAATTTCTAAATTACCATTTGTATTAGAATATGGCATTTGAACAATTTTAGTGGGATTTGACACATTGAAAAATAAGTAATTTGAGTTTACCGCATTAAACCTATATTTAAATTGCCCACCATCTATTGCATTGTTTGTATTGTGAATTGGAAATTGTTTTTGATAAAAACTTAGAGGTTCTTTATATGTAATTTCATAATAATCTAAGTTAATACCGTCTTTGCTATTTCTCCTGAAAAGTTTCAAATTCATAGATAAATTTCCAGCTATTACCGGTATTTTAAATATTTTTTTTATCGAGGGATACAATGTTTCATATTCACTGTTTTGCCTCAAGGAAATATTTGCACCTATATTGTTTGTCCTAATTATTAGCCTACCCGTATCATTGTTCATGCCAACGCCTATTGAAACTTTTAAATTCACGGTATCAACTCCATTTGGGATAGCCTCATTGAATGTTCTATCAAGGGTTTCATTACCTAATTTTTCACCTACCCAAAATCTACCCATATTGGTTGGATTCACGAGATCTGTATCGTGAAAAATCATCGATTCATTGTAAGTAACGATTTGAGGATTGTTTTCTACAGGATATTTGGCAGTTTCAATTCGATTACCTTTAATATTGTTGTACCCTAAAATACCGAAGGCTTGACTCGAGTAAAAATTTACAAAGTGTTCATAATTCTTGCCGTTGAAAAAGATATCACGAACAGATTGCTTGTATATTAAAATATAATCAGTTTGATCGAATACCCCATCTTGCTCACCAACGACTATTATTGGTATCTCAGCCAAACCTTCATGGAGACTATCATTGGTTTCTGGCAATTCTCTGCCTTGGATTGCATAAAAATGAATATTTTGAGGATTTACACTTGAAGGATTCAAACCATATTGAACCAATTG
>CANFVI010000096.1 GCA_947450405.1 Flavobacteriales bacterium | reverse complement strand
GCCATCCGGCGTTTTTATATAAATATCTTCCAGCGAATTCGAATGAAAAGTCAACTAATGCAAGCACGGCGCAAAATTAACCCCTCAAACCCGTTTTACCGAACGCTTTTCCAAACTTTCCCAAATCATTATGAAATCATTCATGAAATAACCATCGCCAATATCAAAATCAGCAACTTTTTCAATTTTAAATCCTGCCTTAAAATAAAAATTTATTGCCTTAAAATTTTGTCTATTTACTTGTAATCTAATTTCTTGAGGGACATATTCGCGCAAAATAAAATCGAAAAACAGCAAACCAATTCCAGAACGCTGATGATTTGTGTCTATGTAAAATTTATTAATGAAAAGTTTTGATTCACCCTCATTTTTAATTGAAACAAATCCCAAATAACGATTTTCACTCTCATCAAAAGCCAAATAAAATTCATCGCCCTTTTGAATTTGCTTTTCCAAAGAAGCTTTATCATACATTTTGGCAAGCATGAATTCAACTTGCTCTTCTCCAATGATTGAAGGATAATGGTCTCGCCAAATTTTTTGAGCCAATTCAATTATTTTGTCAATTTCTTGATAACTTGCTTGAATAAATTGCATATAGTCGTACGAATATCTCATTTTTGTAGTCAATAACAATGCTCGCCATTCACCAAATATCAACAGGATTTAAAAACAAACATAAATTGACTGAAATTCATTCCAAGATTTCATTCAATTTGGAATCGGGTTCTATTACCCTGTTGCTTGGCGCCAATGGTATTGGAAAATCAGTATTTCTAAAAACATTACTCAATATTTACAAACCTTTGAGTGGATTTGTAACATTAAATGGCAAAAAACTTTCAACCATGCCGAATGATGAGCTTTCATCCTTTATTTCTCTGATGTTGCCAACACCACCAAACATAGAATTGATGTCAGCAATGGATATTGCAATGAGTGGACGTCAAAGATTCACTAAGTCTTGGCAATTGAATAACAATGAAAATGAAGCCATTGTGAATTCTTATTTTAAAGTTTGTGGAATAGAAAACCTTAAAGACAAAAATTTCGCACAACTCTCCGATGGAGAAAAGCAAAAAGTAATGCTTGTTCGATGTCTTTCACAAGAAACACCCATTTTGTTGCTTGATGAACCCATGGCATTTCTTGATTACCCTAGCCGTATACAGTTTTTATCCCTCGTTAAAAAAATCGCCGAAGAACAAGGAAAATATATCATTATCAGTACCCACGACATTGAAATTTCGCTATCATATGCCAACCATATTTTGGCATTTACCAAAAATAGATATCAATTTTTTAATGATCCAAAGATTTTCTCTACAGATTTGATTTTTAGTGAAAAAGCGTAATCCTTTCGAATTTAAGAAATTCACCATACATCAAGAGCAAGTTACCTTACCAGTGACTACAGATGCTTGCTTGTTTGGGGCCTTTTGTAATTTTAATAATCCAACAAGAATTTTAGATTTAGGAACCGGTACCGGATTATTGGCACTCATGATGCATCAAAAATATCCATCTGCACAAATTTTGGGAATTGAACAGCACCAAGAAACAGCAATTCAAGCACAAAAGAATATTCTAGAAAATAATTGCCAATCAAATATTCAGATTGTTCAGGCCGACATGTTTACATATCAATTTGAATCTACTTTTGACGCTATTATCAGCAATCCGCCATTCTTTGTAAACCAATTAGAATCTGATGTAACAGAAAGAAATCAAGCACGACATTTCCAAAATTACAATTTTACCGATTTCTTCAATCTTATTAATTCACTTTTAGACAATTGCGGCACTGCATGGATTTTATTGCCTAACTCAGCATTAAACGATATTTATAAATTTATAAATCACACTGATTTACATGTACATTCAATAGTTGAAATTTCACCGAATGCAGACAAAAGTGCCCATTTAATTTTTATCCAATTTGCAAAAATTGTTCCTACCCAAGTAGAAAAAAAATCAATTTATATAAGAAACAAACAGAATGAATTCACTCCAGAATGTTACAGAATTCTTCAGCCTTTTTACAAGATTGAAGCACTAACCATTTGATTGAAAATTGCTTAGAAGTTTATTTTTGTTAATATCCTTTATGAATCGAAAATTTTACATATCTTCGTTTCAATGAAATTCATTAAATATCCTCTAGAAAAATCATTATTTGGCGTTTGCTCGCAGCTCGCCGACAAAATGCATATTTCTACCAGAAGTGTTAGAATGTCTTTTATTTACGCAAGTTTCTTCACATTAGGCTCACCCATAATATTTTATTTGATAGCAGCTTTTTGGCTAAATATCAAAAAATACAACAGAGAGGGAAGAACCAGAATTTGGGATTTATAAAATCCTAAATTCTAGAAATTACTGCTTATCGTAAATCTTACACCGCTAAAAGCAGGTTCCAAACGACAAATACCACCACTACAATTTACCCCTGATTGTTGTTTAATGAAAGCCAATGTATAAACACTGTTGTCATGAACATATCCCATAAAAAAGGAAGGATAATGGATGATTTTATCGCTAATTGACATGTTTGGATATCTATGAGGAATTGCATTCAACATATCACCAGCTGAAATTGAAAAATTCTTAGTTAAATAGTATTCCAAAACCAAATTGGCAAAAGAACCCTGGTCTTGTTTGGTATATAAGAACTGACCTTCTACGCGCAAACTTTTACCAGAATGTGTTTTATGCAACCATTCAAAAAATGGTGTAATGGTTTTTACTGCTTCATATTCTGGCTCTTGTTCGTACCTGGCTTGGTTATAAAAAATACTTTGAACACCCAATTTCAATTTGTCTTTTCCTAGGTTTTGAACAACTTCTAAATTATATTCTCTAAATAGTTGAATTGGCTTCATAGTTGAACTATTAGAATCGAATTTCCCATTGCTAGCCAATGATTGAACATAACTTGCATTAAATGAAATTCTTGTTTCACCAAAAAAGCGTTTGATTTTCTTTTTACTACCAATTTTACACTCTATTTCACCTTGCACCCCATCTTCTCCCATATCTTGGCCCGGAGCATTATACCTAGCCATTAATCGATAGGTGTTTTGTTTGGTTAAAGAAGGCAAATATGAAACCAATCCATCCAATAAAATGGCTTTAGGAGAAGTTTTAAATGTAAAATGATCAACATGTCTTCCTTGAACATTCAAACCCACTGAAACCAATGAGGAATCACCCACTTTCATTTTGCTTTTCCCCCAACTTATTGCAGAATAGAATACTTTACCATCTTGATTGTGCAATTTATTATCAATACCTACGATGGCTTCTTTAGTTTTATAATTGCCCTCTACATTCCAAGAGAAATTACCAATATTGTAGGTGAAATATCCGTTAAATCCGTAAACATTATACTTCGGGAAAAATTGATTGTCACGATCATAGGTATTGATATTAGAAACCAACCAATCCATTGATGCTCCATCTAATGTGCGATTTATTGCAGAAGTTCCTACCTGTAAATTACCCAAGTCATTTTCATCTGTTTTCAGCGCAATACTTCCTTCCAAATTAATTCCACTAATGACCTGTGGTGCATAATCAAATCTATTTTTATTCGTTCCTTTTTGGTTACCAGAGAAACCTTTTATTCTCCAATCATTGCTCCATTTATCTTTGAAATTATAAGCCAATCTCAAACCTTGAATGGAATAATCAATCCCTATTTGTCTTTGCTCATAGGCCCTGAATAAAACACCTGATCCAAATTGGTCATAAAATGAACCTGCCGTAATTTCCAAATCATTTACTTTTTTACTAATTTGCCAAAACCCAATGCCGTGATTTGTATATATATCCTGAGGATCTAACAATGGAGAGTTATTAAATCCATCATAGCGCAAAATAAAACTGTAATCTTTAATACGGTATTGCATAAACAACCATGCATCGGTACTAGCGGTATTTTGACGATATGCCTTGGTAGTAGCGCCGATATTATCATCACGCATATACTTTTGGTAATTTGCAAGTAAATTACCAGTAAATTGTCCCTTATCTTTATCAGAATTTTGAGCCGAAATATTTCCAATCAAAATTGGAAATAAGAACAAAAAAATACTTCTTTTAATCGCCATATTTACTGCAAATATGCGAAAAAGGATTCAAACCCTAATTCATTTCATTTATCAATCCTTCAATTGTCCAATTTTTACTGCTATTTTTGTACTTTAAATGACAACCAACGCAACACCGATTATCAATACCCGAAAGCTCTACATTGAGAGTTATGGTTGTGCAATGAATTTCTCAGATAGCGAAATCATTGCGAGCATCATGCATGAACACGGTTTTGAAAATACAACCGATGAACTTGATGCAGATGTTATCTTTTTAAATACATGCGCAATTCGCGATAACGCAGAAACCAGAATTAGAGAACGACTCAAACACCTTCGCATGAATAAACGAACCAATAAAGATTTAATTATTGGCGTTTTGGGTTGCATGGCTGAGCGTTTGAAAGATAAATTATTAGAAGAAGAAAAGTTGGTTGACGTTGTTGCCGGACCAGACAGCTACCGCGACTTACCAAAATTGGTTGCCGAAGTTGACGGTGGTGGAAGGGCCATTAACGTTCTTCTTTCTCGTGAAGAAACATATGGTGATTTAAATCCAGTTCGTTTAAATAGCAATGGAATTACCGCATTTGTGAGCATCATGCGTGGTTGCGACAACATGTGCAGCTTTTGCGTTGTGCCATATACCCGTGGTCGAGAGCGTAGCCGCGATTCTCAAAGTATTGTAAAAGAAGTCCTTGAATTGCATGCGAATGGATATAAAGAAATTACTTTACTTGGCCAAAATGTAAATAGCTATTTATGGTTTGGTGGGGGACAAAAGAAGGAATTCAAAAAACTCACTAATGAAGAACAAGAAACTGCTGTTGACTTCGCCGATTTACTTGAATTGGTAGCATTGGCCGTTCCAAATATGCGCATTCGCTATAGTACTAGTCACCCAAGAGATATCAATGAAAAGGTAGTAAATATCATGGCCAAATATCCAAATATTTGCAATTACATTCATTTGCCAGCTCAAAGTGGGAACTCTAGAATTTTAGATATTATGAGCCGAAATTATACCAGAGAATGGTATTTAGATAAAATCAAAATGATCCGACAAATCATTCCAAATTGTGGCATCACTTGCGATATTATTACAGGTTTCTGTACTGAAACAGAAGAAGAACACCACGATACAATTACTTTAATCGAAGAAGCTCAATTTGATTTTAGCTATATGTATATGTATAGCGAACGCCCAGGAACACCTGCAGCTAAAAAACTTACCGATGATATTCCTGAAGATGTTAAAGGAAGAAGACTAACTGAAATTATTAAAGTTCAAAATAAAATGAGCTTAACTAAAAATACTGCCCGAATTGGAAAAATCGTAGAGGTACTTGTTGAAGGGATAAGCAAGAAAAGCGAAAATGATTGGATGGGCCGTAGCGATGAAAACATTGTAGTTGTTTTCCCTAAAGAAAATCACAAAAAAGGAGAAATTGTAAAAGTCTTGATAGAAAAAGCAACAGTAACTACATTAATTGGAAAATCAATTAATTAATTGTGCTTTTTGTTTTGAAGGTAAATTTTCGAGTAGATGCCTAACTGATTTTGGGTCAATATTTTTTGCATTTTTCCCATTTTAATAGATCGTAATTGATCAATTTCCTCCTTCATTATAATATGCAAATGAGGAATCTGCTGAAGCAATTCATACTTTTTTATTTCATATTCTAATTCAATTTGATAAATTTCAGATAATCTCGATGGTGTTAAATTTGCATTTTTTGCTAATTTAATAATTGTAGTAGCTGCCTTAGATTCTTTTGAAACTTTACTATCCCTTTTCTCAATAAGCCATAAAGGTATTACAGTAGTTTTTTGAGATTTAAACCATCTTAAAAAACTGATTACAATTGATTTATGTGTTTTAGATTGGATAGTAATGGAATGAGACATCTGAATAAAAAATTGAATTGATTGATTATTATTCTACAATCTACAAATATCTTGCCAATTATTACATCCAATTAAAATAGTAAATAAAAAACGAGAATTTAGTTAAATGCCATATTGATTTTTTAGATTTTCTAACATGTCAACTGTCATTTTATCTAAATCATAATTCGGTTTCCAACCCCAATCTTCACGGGCTCTTGAATCATCAATAACAGCAGGCCAAGACTCAGCAATTTGCTGACGAGAATCTATTTTGTAGGTAATTGTAAAATCTGGAATATATTTTTGAATGGCAGCAGCTATTTCTTCAGGACCAAAACTCATTCCAGCCAAATTATAACTACTTCTAATTTTTATTTGTTCAGCAG
>CANFVI010000095.1 GCA_947450405.1 Flavobacteriales bacterium | reverse complement strand
CTAAACTTGGATTCGTTTTGAATTGATCCCAAGCCACCCAACTTGGTTGGTCGGAAGCATCACTGCCACCTGCCAAACATTCATCGGAAGCTACGGTCAATAACAATCTAAACATAGTGAAACCACCTTGGTCGTTCCATTGAAGTGCATCATAAATACTTACTAAAGCTTCGTAAGCTTGAGCTTCATTTCTATAATAATTGATTTCTAGTTCGCGCGCAACTGGCTTCACGTCTAGAAACTCTTTTTTACATCCAAAAGGAATGCAAAAAACTACTCCGATTACTGTAAACTTTAAAATGTTTTTAAAACTTTTCATATTCTTAAAAATTTAAACTTAAACCTAATGAATTCATACGTGCTTGAGGATAAATACCTCTGTCTATACCATAACCATTTCCAATTTCAGGGTCAAATCCAGAATATTTGGTAAAGGTCACTAAATTGCTTCCTGAATAATAGATACGCATTCCGGCAATACCCATTTTCTTTAAAATTTTATCAGGGATTCTATAACCAATTTGGAAATTTTTGATTCTAAAAAAGCTTCCATCTTCTACGTAGAAGTCAGAACTTCTGGCAAAGTTGTTATTGTTGTCTTGCAATGTTAATCTTGGATATTGATTTGTGCTTCCAGCTCCTGTCCATCTGTTGATGGCAGCAGCGTTCATATTCGCATTTGGCAAATCATATCTTCTGGTTGCATTGTAAATGTCGTTTCCTTCAATGCCTTGACCAAAAATCAATAAATCGAAGCCTTTGAATTTCAATGATATATTGATTCCATAAACAAACGTTGGGGTAGGGTTTCCAATAATGGTTCGGTCTTTTTCGTCGATTACGCCATCTTTATTTACGTCAACAAATTTCAAATCCCCTGCAACTGCATCTTTTTGGATGACTTTGCCATCGGCACTTTTGTAATTGTTAACTTCATCTAAAGTTTGGAATATACCATCAGTTTTGTAACCATAAAAATGTCCAATAGCTTGTCCTTCAGTAATTCTAGAAATCTCAAGACTTTGTGGACCCCATTTGGCGCCACTCAAAAATCCTGTTTTGTTACCAATTAAAGTAACTTCATTGTTTACAAATGAAATGTTTCCGCCAATATTCACATTCAAACCATTTTTCAATACTTTGTTATAATTGGCTTCGATATCAATTCCTTTGTTTACCATTGTTCCTACATTTGAAGTTGGAGCATCGTTTCCAATGTAATCGGGTAAAACAGGTCTGCTCATCATACCAGTGGTATTTTTTTGGTAAATGTCAATTCCGAAATTGATGTTTTTGAAAATGCGACTTTCGAAACCAAAATTAGATTGGGTAACAGTTTCCCAGTGTAAATCAGGGTTTGCAACTTGAGTAGGTGATGTACCATTTGTTAGTGTTTCAGAACTACCAAACGTATAACTTCTACCTCCAGAAATCGTAGCAGCATATTCCAAAGAACCGGCAGCGTCATTTCCACTCATTCCCCAACCACTTTTTAGTTTCAAAGTTTGAATGTATTTGTTTGACTTCCAAAAAGATTCCTCATGCATATTCCATCCCCCAGAAATTGAAGGAAAATAACCCCAACGGTAATTAGAACCAAATCTTGAAGATGCATCAGCCCTTAAAATGGCAGTAAGTAAATATTTGCCGTTAAAGTTATAATTGGCTCTTGAAAAGTAAGATTCGATGGCATAACGTTCCCATTTCCCTCCATAAACATCTCTGCTATTTGTGTTGCGGGCATAGTTAATGGTTGCATCGTCGGGATTCTGAGAAGGTACATCGCGCTTAGAACCTCCAATGAAAGTACCCGAAGTTTCTTGAGCGGAATGACCTGCAACAATGTCAATGTTGTGTTTGTTAATTTTGGTAGAATAAGAAATAGAATTGTCCCATACCCAAGTAAGTGCACGATTAAAGTTTTGATATACAAAATTGGTGTCTAAGAAATTTGTTGCGTTTAAGTAATATGAGGGACGGAAACCGTACCCACCATAAAATGCCAAATCGGTACCAATGCTGCTTTTGAATTTTAAACCCTTTAAGATTTCGTATTCTGCATAGGTATTATTTACAATTTTATCGCTCCAACCAGTGTTGTTTTCTGTCATTAAAGCAGCAACAGGATTTACAATTTCAGAGGTAACAATTGATGAAATACCATAAATTCCACCGGCATCGCGCATTAAGTTTTTTCTCAATGACCCGCTAATTGAATAGGGGCTTTGCGACAATAGCATTGGATTGGTTTCGTACAATGGGGTAATTGGGTCAATGTTCAATGCCCTTCCCAAGGGTGATCCAAATTCGGTATTTTCAGCAACGCTCATACTTTGAACGTTGGTATATGCAGCATTCCATCCAAATTTCAACTTATTGGTTGCTTGAATTGTAGTATTTAATCTTGCAGTTAAACGGCTGTAGTTCGATTTTCCAGCTGCTACAATTCCATCTTGGTCGTATTTAGAAACAGATGCATAGTACTGAATTTTGTCGGTACTCCCCGATAAATTAATTTCCAAGTTACTCATTGGCGCGCTTGGGTTAAATACCTTACTTTGCCAGTCAGTTCCTTGTCCAAGAGATCGGGGATCTGCAAATTTAGGAGTCTGACCTGCGGCAGCTGCCATTTCATTTTGAAGAGTTGCATATTCAGTTGCGTTTAAAACGGGAAGGGTTTTCCAAGGGTTTTGTGTTCCACGGTACATTGAAACATTTACTTTTATTGCTCCTTTTTTGCCGGATTTTGTGGTAACGATAATAACACCATTTGCACCTCGAGCACCATAAATAGCAGCAGAAGCAGCATCTTTAAGTACTTCTATCGTTTCAATATCGTTTGGATTAAGGTAATCTATTCCACCAGTAATCACAACTCCATCTACTACGTAGAGTGGGTTAGAGCCGTTAATTGAAGCAGTACCTCTAATACGAACCACTGAGCTAGACCCAGGTTGCCCTGAATTTTGCAAAATTTGAACTCCTGATGTACGTCCTTGCAGTGCTTGTTCAACACGTGTTAAAGGTAGGTCTTGTAAATCTTTAGATTTTACTTGAGAAATTGCACCAGTTACGTTGCTCTTCTTTTGAGTACCATAACCAACCACCACTACTTCATCGATTGCATCAATTGAATCAGAATCAGTAACCTGAGCATGAGATGTCGAGGGTGCCAAGATCAAAGCTGCAATAAAAAGAAGAGAGTAAAATGTCTTTGTATTTGTTTGAATCATATTAAATTAAGTTTATGTAATTTCAACAATAAGGCAAAGTTGTGAAACTTCCAAAAAAAAGTAATTGATTGAAAAAAAAGTTAGTGAATGTTAAACAGAATTCAAAGACTAAAGTGTGGACTTCAAATCAACTTCAATGAATAATCAATTAAAAACTTACAACTACCAATTCATTAAAAGTTTGTATTTGTCCAATTTTAGCAATAATGTTGTACTAATAATTATGTTTCTTGAAAAATTACCTAAATTCATCCTTGTTTGTTTGACATTGATGATTTCTTTACCTTCTATTTCTCAAATAGATAGTTCATCTATTGCAACAAACACACCTACCAAAAAAATCAGAAATCGAGACACAACCGGTCAATGGTCGTTTTTTGGAACATCTACAATTGCAACAAATCAAAGTCAATTTTCAAATTGGCAACAAGGTGGTATTAATTCAATTTCAATTACAACAGGTTTGAATTTGAATTTAGGGTTTACAAATCAAACAATAAATTGGCAAAGTGTGATGGATATGAATTATGGTTTGTCGTTACAAGGAAATACTACCAATTGGTACAAAAATGACGATAGGTTATCAATTTCAACCAAGATAGGATTGAAAGCAAGGAAAAGTTGGTTTTATACAATTATTACTTCATGTTCAACCCAATTTCAAGCGGGTTATAATTCTATAGACGATCAAATTTTAGGCATTCCCGCTTCTAATTTCTTTGCCCCTGCAACATTCATATCTTCTATTGGAATTGATTTCAATCCAAGCCCAAAATTAAGTGCATTCATTGGTCCTTTATCAAGTAAAAATATATTTGTACGTGATCAAAAATTAGCCAATTTAGGTGTTGGGGGAATACCTCCGGCTGAGACGGATCCAGTAACAGGTGAGATAAAAGACGCAGCTAAAACTATGTCTGAAATGGGGGGATATGTAAAAGTTCAATTTAACGAACCAAGGGTAATAAAAAATGTGGCAGTAAGATCTACCTTCGAGTTTTTTAATAATTATTTGAGAAATCCAACTCGAATAGATGTAAATATTCAAAATGATATCATATTGACATTAAACGAATACATTTCTACTACCATCACATTAAATGTAAAATATGATGATGACGTAATTATTGATGATGGCAGTGGTAGAAATGGACCTAGAATTCAATTCATGGAAGTATTGGGAGTAGGCTTATCGATTAATTTAGGGAAAATGTAAGTTACATTTCTGGAAAAGGATTAGGCATACTTTTCTTTTCTTTTTTATTCAATAAAATAAGCACCGAAAATTCATGGATAACTGGTATTGAACCAAAGTTGAAACTTAGGTTCCAATCTGTGCTATAACCAATAAAATATTTATCATATCTATAACCAAGATAATTGGTTACCGACCAAGCACTATTTTCGTAAGCTTTTACATATTGTGTTCCCATTCCCAATTGTAGATTATCTAATTTTACATTGGTTGAAAAAAGTGCAGATTGCACATTGCCTTGTTTAGAATAGGCAAAATTAGGGATTAATGTTGCGTGATTAAAAAGTTTATCGAAAACCATCCCACCATGAACCAAAAATTTTCTTTGAATCGTTTGATTTTGGTTAGAAAAAAATGAAATATTGGGTTCGTTTACGTTATGTACGGCGAGGCCCAAAAAGCCTTTTTTACCATATACCAATGCTCCAGCGGATGCGTGCACTACATTTTTTGTAAGTTGACTTAAGGGTTCTTGAGTGGGCTTTAAAAACCCTGTCATACTCTCATTAATTTGATCTTCCCAAAGAAAGTTGTTTCTACCAAATGTGATTGATGAAAATTGAGCAGAAAGGCCAAATTTAATATTCATCTTTTTTAGAGGAATATTGTATGCGTAGGTAATTGTTCCGGAAAAATGTGAATATTTTGATTGTTCAATTGAACCTGAATATAAATCGGTCATAAATGCGCCAATACCCCAACTGGAATTGTTTGACCTAATTGGAGCATCATATGAAAGCGACTGAGTATATAATCTACTTTCCAAACTCATCCATTGCGCTTTAATTCCAGATGATATCCTTCCAATCCCATTACCATCAATGGATCCATTGCCTATCATTGCAGGATTTGTGAGATATCTCTGTGTGTACATTTGCCTAAATATTGGATTTTGACCTGCCAATATTGATGACTGAACAAGCGCTGTAGTTAAAAAGAAAGCATTAAAGATATATTTTTTAAATGAATACATATAGTTTGTGAGTTACAAACATAATTATATCTTATTAAAAATCATCATATTTTTTTAACATGTTTTAGTGATTAAAATAGATATTATTCGGTTTTTTTTCGTAAAATTGTTGTTTAATTTCTTTAATTGTAATGAAATTTTTTGGTAAACTTAACTATAACTTCGCTCGAGAAAGCAAAATCGCAATAATCTTCCTATTTATTACGTTTTGTTTTACTCCACTTTTTTCTATTGATATTTTCAAAAACAACATCAATACAATTAGTTCCTGTGATTCAACAGTTGCCAATTTTACTCTAAATTCCGATACTCAATGTTTTGTTGGAAATAGTTTTTCTTTCACAAATAAAAGTTATACGAATTTTGCAGGCGGTGATATTTATTACGCATGGTCTTATAATTCTACAACTTCGGTAAAGAAAAATATAAAAACCACATTTAATAAACCTGGAAGTTATAAAGTAACCCTAACCATTACGGATGATAATGGTTGTTCAAGTTCAATAAATAAAACCGTTGTTGTTCTTGGTTTAAAATTGTCAATTTCAAAGTATTCCAGTTGTTTTAAGGGAAATGAGTTCCTTTTTAAAGATTCATCTTACGTATATGGTTCTGTCAATAAAAGCGTAAAATGGGATTTTGGAGATAATTCAAAAGTATCAACTAGCCCATCTACCAATTATACCTCAGAAAAATATAGCTATTCGGATACAGGAACTTACACTATTCGATTAATTACCGAAAATCAAAAGGGATGTTTGGATACAGGGTATAACAAAGTAAGGGTAAACCCAAATCCAGTTGCTGAATTTACTATTAATAACGACACCCAATGTTTCTCAGTAAACTTGGTTCAATTTACAAATAAGGGCAAGAGCAATTCAAAAACTGCAACACTAACACATTCATGGGATTTTGGGGATGCAACTACATCTACTTT
>CANFVI010000094.1 GCA_947450405.1 Flavobacteriales bacterium | reverse complement strand
TGTTTTTAACAGTTTTATCCCATCTCTGTATAGCGTGTAATTATTTGCACCTTTTAAACGTTTCCAATTTATTTGAACACTTTGATTGTTTAAATGCGTTACCATACAAATTTCTGGCGTATCCTTTAGTGTTAAATCTGCTTTAGGGTCATTTTGGATAAATACAGAATCTTCAAACCATTCAGAGTAGCCATCTGCTGTTGAGCCTAGGCATTTGTATGCATATTTGCCTTTTGATTTATAGGTGAAAATAGGTTCGAAATCAGTGACTGTTTCCCAATTCAGGCCAGCAGTATCTTTTGCAAAATAATAGGTGAACCGATCAAACTTTCGGCCTTTGTTGCTTTTGTTCTTGAAAATATATTTTGATTGACAGCCATTGTATGGTTCAGGTTGAATATTGATGTAATTAAATACAAATGGAGTATGGTCACTAAGAAAGTAATGGTTTTTGGGTTGCGTAGATGAAACTAATAAGTCATTGGCGTCAAATTTACTATCGGCATGTTCGAAATATAAATAGTGAGAAGCATTATTTTGTTCTTCAAATTGCATGATGCCTCCCAAATGTGTAAGGAACATTCCACACAAATAACGACCTTGTTCATATTTCATTTGGAATAGAGTGGTTTTGCTTTGGGCATTGTTTGTGCCGAATGTTGGATATTGATTCAATTCACAAATTCCTTTGTTTAGACAATTATATTCGCTGAGGTATAAAAAGGAATCATTGGGTGAAAATGCAACATTGGTACAGCCTATATTCCAGATATAGGTTTTTGGCGTGTATTTTATTAAAATAGTTGAATCTATTTTTTCTTTATTTGGGGATGCCAGGTCATAAACGACTACCCTATGTCCTATTAAAATAGTAGAGTATGAGTATAAATTTGGAATAATTTCCTCATAATCTTGTACATCTTCAAAAATGTGACAAAAGAGTTTATTCCCCTTATTGGATAGCTTTACCAACCCGACACGCAGCCGAGATTTTCTGCCAACTTTATTGTAAATCGAGGGTTCAAAGAGTTGAACATTGTTTAACAAGTTGTACTTGTTTATTAATGTAATTTTATTCCACTCAATGTGATAAAAATAGATATCACCTGTATAATTTATTGCGGTCAAAAGGTAGGTTGAGTCATTGACTCTGGCACTAGAAATTTGCGAAAATTGGGAAGTATCTCGGAACATAAGATTGTTTGAAGAAACAATTTTCAAGTTCAGATGATTAGACGCATCAATTTTGGTATATCGAAGTTCATCTTTATGGTCTTTTCCAGTTATTCCAATTCCAGTTATTCCAAAGAGTATGAATTTTCTGTTTTTAAATTGGAATAGGGCAGAGGTTGATTTCGAAAATTCTCCTGAGCCGCAATGAAAATATAATTTATTCGCTGGCTCAACGGCAATTCCATTTTGATTGTAAATGGACGTGTCTGCAGCATAAAAGAGAATATTTCCCTTGTTCGTAAGGGCAATCTGTTTTTGGCTGCTAACACTGCGCAGAGGACTAAACTTGATTCGAGATTTTAACACATTAGGATTGCTGGAATTGTTATTCAAAGTATAAAAAGTGTGATAAAATCCTGGAGTTAGGTCGCCAAACATAGAACCCATTTGTGCTGTCAATTGGTTTATGAAGACTAGAGAAAACAATATGAATCCTAAATTACGCATTATTGGCAAATTACTTTTTCATTTGATATGTTGTTGAATTTATCAATAATACTAACAAAGTAAATTCCTTTTGATGGGATTTCCAAACTGTAAATATTTGAATTTGAGAAAATTTTATATTCTTGAATTTTTTGTCCTATAGAATTGTAAATAATGCAATTGCGAATATATTGTGGGTTGGAAAATTCAATTTGCAACTTGCCATCTGTACTCGGGTTGGGGTAAATTTTTATTGATTTACTTGTTTGATATTTTTCTACAGTTGAAAGTTGACTACAAGTTAAATCACAAGTTCCTACTTTTGATAAATCTTGAGTTCCGTATCCTTCAGAATGTGAATCTGGTGGAAAATCTGGGATAACACTTGGTATTTGATTTGCATTTGCTAAATTATAATACCCTCAATCCCTAATCAACGTTACCGATCCTTTGATTTCTTGTGGGGTTTTATTGCTGCCGTTTAGGTAGAATCGGTAAATTACGAAATAGCTGCCGGCAGGACAATCGGCGCCGGTGTTCATGATTTTGCCGTTCCAAAAGTTGTTGGTGTTTTGGATCGATTCTTGGCTTTTTTCAAATACCAATGCTCCCCAACGGTTGTATATGAGAATGTCGTAGAGGAAGTTTCCTCCTTTGTGGCCAATGTATAAATTGTCGTTTTTGCCGTCATTGTTAGGAGTGAATACGTTAAATAAGAAATAGGTCAACTTGTAAATGTTGATTTTTTGGCAAACGGTGTCTTTGCAGCCCATTGAATCTTCTACCGATAAACACACTTCTATTTCTTTGTCTTCGGTGTTATTGTATGTGTGTTGAGTTGATTTATCGGTGGTATTTGAATTGCCATCGCCAAAATTCCATATAAATTTGATAGCGTTATTGCTGTTATGCGCAAATGTGATGCTTGGTGATAATGTAGAATCAATGCTGAAGTTTGCGGTTAGCAAACTTGGATTTAGTAAAATGGTTACAACCGAGTCACAGCCGTGGTAGGTAATTAAAGTATCGGTAAAATTAGCAGGAGCTTTGATTTGGGTTCCTTTGAAATTAAAGGTTTGACCCTTACAAAGGGTGTATTTTAGTTGTGTTTTTGAGGGATTATAAAAAACAATATTTCGGGTAATAACTGAATCGCATCCCCAAAAAGTATGAAAGGAATCAATGTGTACGCTTGTTTTGGTGTATGTTTTGCCAGAAAAAATAATGGTATCGCCCAAACAAAGTTTATAATTTTTCTGATAATTGGTATCGGAATGCACAAATAATTGGGTGTTAATGATGGAATCACAACCCAAATAATTGGAAAGAGTGTCGGAATATTTGTTGGAAGTAAAATGTCGGAATTTGCCAATTTTTATTGTATCTCCTTTACAGAGGTGACGGGTTTGTTGAATCTCAGATCCACTATAAACAATGTTTCTAAATAATATAGAATCACAGCCATTTCTTTGAGATAGGGTATCATTAAAACTTGAATTTTTTGTAACAATTTTATTTCCAAAACGCAGTGTGTCTCCAACGCAAGCCAAATATTTGATGCTGTCTTTTTTAATAGGTAAAAATACCAATTTGTATTTTACGGTTGAATCACATAAAATTCTATTGGTAAGGTGATCTGTAAATGCGGTGTCTTTATAAAATTTCCGGTTTCTAATTTGAAAAAATTGACCGGCACAAAGGGTGTCTTTTACGAGGGTAGTGTCGTTTAAATTGGCAATAAAAAGAGCTTTTTGGTAGTTGCCATTACAATCGTAATTTTGAGCAACGAGGAGTTCAATGGTGTCGTGGATATTGGGTTTAAAAAGGGTGTCGGTAGATTTGAATTTTTTATTGATGACCCGAAGAATAGAATCCTTTTTGTATGATTTTTTAACCCATTTGAAGGTGTAGGTTTGGTTAGAATCGCCTGCAGTTACCGAGGCCAAATAATTTCCTTGGCAAAAGGGGATGGTTTTGGTAGCCACTTCAAAGGGTTTGTAACGGCATTTTAAATTGAACGAGGTTGCCGCAACAAAACTATCGCCTGAAACAAAGAGGGTATTGGTGTTTTCATTCAAGCGCACATCCATGGTATTGGATGAGGTGTTTTGAATAAACTTCACACAAGTATCGTAATGGAATTTGCTTCCATCAAAATGAAGAATATGCACGTTGGTGCTGTCGCCACCAAGGTAAACGTTATTGCAATTGTCAACAGCAATTCCTTCCTGTCCAATGGTATATCTAAGATGTGACAGGCCAGTGTGATATTTGATTGAATCTACAGCCAAAATCTTACCCGTGATTTTATCTAAAGCAAGATATCGTTTTCCATCGTAAACAAATACATATTTACCATTTACCGCCAAACAATTGTTTCGTGTTGTAATTCCTTCCCATTTACTTATATTAGGGTAGTTGCCAGCTTCTGATAAGCCACTATATTTGGTAAGATCAGTTTTGTAATAATTGGTTTTTAAATCTTTAAGTGGTTTAATCAAATAAACCTTAGTAGTACCAATTGTTTTTGGGGGTTTTAAATTCAAACTGTCCAAAACAATTTCTTTTTCAATATAATTTAAAATTGTATATAAATATCCATTTTCGTCCACAATAGAACGGGCAACATCATGGCTATTAGAAATATAGTTGTGTGAAATGTTGTAGAATTTGGGACTAGATGAACTATCATTTTGTGAAATTGAATAGTAACTGTCAGTATGGTAAATTCCACCACCACTGGCAATAATAGAAGTGTCTTTGCAATACAAACTTAAATCCCAAATTTCTGTTCTAAACCGTTCTGATTTCCCAATAAATGAGTCATAATTTCCATTAAGGTTTAATCGAACTATTCTTGCTCCATATCCCGTATGTTCAGCACCGGTTGCAACAAAAATCTTTGATTTGTTTTTGTCAATTAAAAAGCAACCGGGACTTGGATCATAAGGTCTAAATTGACTTGAATACCAATTTATTGCGGGTAATTGGCCAGAAAAAATCCATATTAAATTTCCCTTTATGTCGTATTTCGCAATTTGGGGATAAACTTTGCCAACACTCAGAATATAGACATTGTTATCATTGTCAAAATCTTCATGCACAATCAAGTTTCCATAATCTTTGTAGAAACTGCCAGCAATACTTTTGAATTTGGTAATTTTGGATAAAAAAGGGTCAATTACTATGGTGTCTTTAATCTTTAGTTGAGGGATATTGAACCGAATTTCATTTTCAAAAGATCTAAACGAACATGGTATATTTATACCGTTGATAGTGTGTGCTTTTAAACCAAAATCACTTATCCAATAATTGTTTAGGTCAATTTTGACAGAATGCGGTTTTACAAATGTTTGTTTGTTGTACTTGATTTTAATGTCATTTGAATTGGCGCCAGGGTTTAGTACAAATGAGTATTTGATTAAGGCATTGGAGTTTTTAGAAATTTCAATAATGAAATCTATGTTGGGATAGATATTCCGATAAATAACTTTTTCGTAACCTCTTGAATTCCAACTTTCAGGGCCATAGGTATAATAATGTTTTGAGGGATAAAATGCTTCGATGATGGGATTGGGATTTGCATTGACCAATTGCATTTCCATGGTATCAAATTGTAATTGAAAACTTTTTTCCGCTTCGTCGTATTCAAATTTATTATCTCTTTCAAAAGCATCTAAGAATTCTTTTTTCTCTTCTGGGTGATTAGAATTTTCAATAGATACCCACCTCAATGTAAATCCTTTTTTCGAGAGAAAAATATTGTTGTTTCCGGTCCAAAGCACAAAGGCAGGCTCCAAAGATGGGTCCTGCCATTGTCCTTTATTTTCAATAAAACACTTATTCGGAAATGGGTTTTTATTTACAAAATGTGTTTGGGCATTCAGATTTTGGACCCAAAGGCCGAATATACACATTAAAAAGCCTGTCCAGAAAGTATAGAAATATTTAGAAAATGTAATTTGCATTTGTGTATTCTACGAATATACAAAGAGTTGAGTGTTAGATAAAAATATTAATAACTAACTTCAATTAAATAATCTGCAATGCCTGCAGGGTCTGTTTGAATGGTTGCTTTAAATTGATGTAACACATAACCCATCCCTACGCAATTACAATTTATTAATGTAGCAGTTCCATTAATGGGTATTTTGAAATTCTGAGGACTGCATAATGGGATATTGATAAATTCTATTGAGTCTGGTAAAGCTACTGAATCGGTAAAATAATAAGGTGATGTTGAAGGTAATTGCTTGTTAATATTCACGGGATAACTATAAGTAATTATCCCTGATTTTGAAGTTCCTCCTCCAAAAATTTGGTAAGTACCACCACAATCTGGGTTGTTCGGAATTTCTTGAATCCGATATGTGTAAGTTTGTGCTTTAGAAAAGCCAAAACTGAATAAAAAGATTAAAAACAATGAAATTGTTTTTGCGTTTAGAAATAATCCTGATGTTTTTTGATTTTGTGTTTTCATCGTTTTTTAAGTTTTAAGGTGAAAAACAAAAATGAAAACTAATTTTTACAATTGATTGATGCAACTACATCTATCTCAAAAACTAGGCTTTTTTTATTACCAATATTGGTAATGCATTTCGATAAAAGTTAAATGGAAGTTTTCTTTTTTGGGAAGGTTAGTGTTTCGATGATTTATTTTAGTACCAAATCAATTTCTTTTCGTTTCTTTGAATGGATATTCATTCTTAGTAATAGATTTTTGTGGTTCGGTCATTTGTAAATAAGTTAACGCTAAAATATCCATATCTAAATGGAGTAGGACTGCTGTTTGCAGTGAAGTTGCTTTATTTGTTTTTGG
>CANFVI010000093.1 GCA_947450405.1 Flavobacteriales bacterium | reverse complement strand
ATTTTATTTAAGGCATTATTGATGGCTTTTTGCTCGTAGTGGTCGTCCATCAACTGGAGGGAACCCACTTTATAGATAAAAGCCGATAAAATAACTAGGAAAATAATAACGAAGACTTTCGAGCGGTCTTTGTTTAAGTCTTGCATCGTTTTTTTAGCTTTTAATTATTGATTTGAACAATAAAATTAATAAAAACGAACCAATTGCACTGACTACGGTTGAGAGTAAAATTCTAAAGAAACTCACAAATTCAAAATAATCTAACATGAAAAATGTTAAGTGATGAATTGCAATGATGGATAATGCATAATAACTAAAAAACATCCAACCTTTCGTGTTTACGGTAACATAAGTTTCACCCTGTAGTTTGAGAGAATCAAAGTCAATAAATCGTTGATCGATAAAGTTTTTAGCATATAATACGGCAACAATACTTGCAGCGTGAATTCCAAAATTACCCGCCAAAACATCAATGAACAACCCGAAGAAAAATCCACCCAACAAAATACCATATTTGTTAATATTGATAGGGGTAATGAAAAACAAAAGCAGATAAGGCATTGGTCGCAACCAAACTCCCATGTCAACTTGTTGAATGATAAATGCTTGTAAGAAAGCAAGGACTGCCGCAATTAGGAATAATCTTAAGAAAGCAATCATTTTACTTCATCATTTATAGGGTTAGACAGAGAGTCAATTTCCAAATGGTAGTTGTTTTTAATGCAATATACTGTTTGCAATCTACTAAAATCTGTTGACAGCTTAATGGTAATTTGATGGAAATTAGAATTGTTTTTTTGTGATACTTCTTTGATAGTTCCAATTGGAATATTTGGAGGGAAAATAGAGGAGTAATTACTTGTAACTACTTCCATTCCTTTCTTAAGCTGCTCAGTTCTATTTACCTCTTTTAAATCGGCCACAGTATAATCCATTCCGCTCCAACCAATTACACCTTGTCGAAGTTCTATTTTAGGTATGTAGGGGGTAATTTCGAATTTGCTATTTAAGACAGACATGCCTCGTGAAAAGTTCTCTGCAGTGTTGATAATAACACCCACAATTCCTGTTGGAGAAATAACGGCCATTCCTTCCAATACACCTTGGTTTTTACCTTGGTCTATGATAAAATAATTATTTCTACTGCTAACAGTGTTTCGAACGATATTTGCTCTGATATATGTATAAGCAACTTTGTAATTGCTTAAAGATTTAGAAATTGAATCAAAGTATACAGTATCTTTAAATGTATTTACAGCGATTTTGTTGATGCCCAATTGACTTCTTAAACGTAAGTTTTCTTGTCGTAATCCTTCATTTTCGTTTTTCAGATTCAAATAGGATGAAACATTGTTTCTCCATTGGTCAATGGTTCTGAAAAAGGAAATACTTGAATTGTAATAATAACTATGCTGATAAATTTGAAAACGCATTATTTGATTAACGGCAAAGCCAAATAAAAATAATGCAAGCAAAGGGTAGGAGTTTCTCTTAAGCCATTGCAGTACAATAAACATACGTTACTGTATTAAGCTGTCATTAAGAATTTGAATTTGCCAATATTTTTCAATGCAGTACCTGTTCCACGAACAACAGCACGCAATGGATCTTCAGCAATACTCACTTTTAATTTTGTTTTGGCTGAAATTCTTTTATCCAAACCTCTTAATAATGCACCACCGCCTGTTAACCAAATACCATTTGTTAAGATATCGGCACTTAATTCTGGTGGAGCTTGTTCAAGTGCTCTTAGAATTGCTTCTTCAACCTTCATGATGCTTTTGTCTAGAGAACGGGCTATTTCATTGTAAGATACATGGATAGACTTTGGAATACCTGTCATCAAATCACGGCCAAATACAGCGTAATCTTCTGGTGGATTTTCCAATTCTTGTAACGCACTACCAATATTAATTTTGATTTTTTCAGCAGTTCTTTCACCAATGAGTAGGTTGTGCTCTCTTCTCATGTATTCAACAATGTCTAAGTTGAATTCATCTCCAGCAACACGGATACTTTCGTCGCAAACAATTCCACCAAGTGCAATAATTGCAATTTCAGTAGTACCACCTCCAATATCAATAATCATGTTACCAGAAGGTTGGGTTACATCAATTCCAATACCTACAGCAGCAGCCATTGGTTCGTGAATCAAATAAACTTCTTTGGCACCGCTTCTTTCAGCGCTATCTTTTACTGCACGTTTTTCAACTTCTGTAATTCCAGATGGAATACAAATTACCATTTTTAATTGAGGACTGATCCAATGTTGGCGTTGATTCATCATTTTGATCATACCGCGAATCATATGTTCAGCCGCTTGGAAATCTGCAATTACACCATCTTTCAACGGACGTATTGTGCGAATACCTTCGTTTTCCTTACCAAACATTTGCATTGCATCTCTACCAATTGCAATAACATTGCCGGTATTGCGCTCGATTGCAATGATAGAAGGCTCGTCAACAACGACCTTATCCTTGTGAATAATTAAGGTATTGGCCGTCCCTAAATCGATGGCTAATTCTTGTGTTAGAAAACTAAAGATTCCCATTAAAAAATTGTTTGTTTTGCAAAATAATCACAAAAGTACAGCAATATTTACGAATGATGTATTTTTTTTAAAAATTCTTTCCAAAACCAATATGTAAAATAGGTTTTTGCCACAAATTTTCTTTATAACCATACCCATATTCAACTCGAACATCATACCCAAAAATTTCTGCGTTAACACCATAACCCACTCCAATTAAATATGGATTTCTAGATGCTGTGATAGAGATTTGGTAATTGGGATTGGTAAAAATTTGGGTATTGAAAGGGTTGCTTGATTCTGAAGGTGTTTTGCCAATAAATGCAGTTCCTAAATCACAAAATGCAACTAGGGTTAAGGTTTTGAAAAAACGCGATTCAATAACACCGATTGGCAATAGTTGAACTGGGCAAAAGGTAAATTCGGATTGACTACAAATACTGCTACTTCCAATTCTATCTCCTGCATAAAATCCACGAATGTTTCCGGCATTTTGAATTTGCAAAAAATCATTCCTATTAATGAGTCTAATTTGGTTGCCATTGAATTGATTTTCATTAATCCAGCCCTTGCTTCCCCCAATAAAATTTAAAATGTACGATTCTCCTATAGCATACTTCGCATTTAAAGCACTTCGCAATTTGAAATACGTTGACTCATATACTACCAAACCATTCAATTTCAAATAACTACTGTTTTTTATTTCATTGCTGTTCAGGGTAATTTGAGGGACGTAAGTAGCACTTGTTTGAAAGTGAAAATTTGAATTTCTATTTAGAATTTGCTTGCTACTAATGTTTGCGCAAAATTGGAATCCTGCAAAATGTTGATTTTTGTTTTGGAATTCAGATAACCCTGGATTATTATTTAAATAAATAATTTGCTGAAATTGATAACTTCCACCTGCAGATAAGCTTAAAAAAGGATGCTTTTTTGTAATATTATGTTGAATTAAAAAGGTTCTATTTCTATTTGACGATAAATTATTTTCTGTAATGTATTCCCTTAATCTGTAATTAAATTCTGTACTAGATGTTAAGTTAGAATTCAATAAGTAAGCGTACAAAAACGATAACCCAATTCTCCTTCTATTGGGATTGGTAAACGCGTTAAAATCAATCTTATGTTTGTTATTTGAACTTGCCAATTTCCCATTTAAGTATAAGGTATAAAAAGAATTAAATAAAGATTTAATTGGCACATCAATGCTGTATGGCAAATTCATTTCTTCGTTGCTCAATTGGAAGTTCACATTTGTGGCGTAGAACCAATTTTCATAATTTGATAGGATAGGTGGTTTTATGTTCTCAATTTTCGAATAATGGGTGCGTTTTCGATTCGGTGAGATTTTGAAATTACTTATAAAATAGCCATAGGAACTATCCATCAATTTTGGTTTGTTTTCAATGGCCACTTTTTTGAATGTATCGAATGAATAAGATTTCGGTTTAAATGTGTCTGACAATACAAAATCTTCACCTAGCCCCAACTCATTGACGTAAAAATAATTATTGTTATAATAGATTTCAAAAATGGATTTCTTGTTGTTACTGATCGTTTGCGAATAAAATAGTCCTTTAGTATCTAATGCTTTCACATTCCATGTGTTATTTTTGTTTTCTAAATAAATTAACTTTTGATTCGACTCTGAACTTCGAATAAAGCTAATTCTGTTTGGTGATTCTTGTATGAAGTTTTTGATACTTACCGGAAAATGTACTTCATCATCTGCATAGATGGTTTTCGTATTTCCATTGGTAATGAATTGAATTTGAGCTTTGAATTTATCTAATTTAATTGAATATTCAACTGATGACAAAATAATTGATAGATCTGAATTGATCAGATAATCTTCAATTTTATTTTGATGGTTAGCATTAAAAAGTACAGGGATAGTTTTTCCACTTAAATTAACCAGATAACTCTCACCAATGTCTTCAAAAATGGCATAAAAACTATCATTAAGAAGTTTCAAACTTCGAAATATTCCGAATTTGCCTAGGTTCTTGACGATTTTAGACAATTTGAAATGCCATTCATGGTTGCTGAAATAAAGCAACGCCTCAATTTTGTTGTCATTGTAAAACGACGTTTGATTCAATTGAATTGAGGGATATAATCCAACGTAATTATTTTCTGCAATGGTTTCATATTTGATTGCATTTTTTGAAATAATTTTCTCATGTAATGGATATTCTATTCTGATCATTTGAGACGAACTCAAGTTTTCACTTTGCAATATGGTAATGATTCCATCGGATTTTTTAGATTTAGTTATCTGATAGTCATAATTAAGGGTTCTCTTGGATTTGAAATTTTCAATTTCTTTGGTTCTTTCTTTTAGCCAATCTTTAAAACTAATTCCAAAATAATAACCGAATGAGTTTTCAAAACTGTTTGCTGACCGAATTAAATTCCAAAATGCGCTATTGAATTTTTTGCCTTTTTCTTTCTCAAACAAATACCACAAAACAGTGCCAAAAATATGTTGTTCAGCTTTAGGAATATTATTGATGCTGTTGAATTTACCAAGGTTGTTGTAAAGTTCAAACTTTTGAAAATCTATTACTTGGATGCTATTTGCAAAGTAATTAACAAATCCATAAACCATCCAATCAGGAACCCTCTGGGAATAGGCATTGTCTGATTTTTCTCTTAAAGTTAGACCGAACAAATATTCATCAATGAATTGCTTTGCAATGCCATAACGCAATTGGATTTTAATGTCTGAGATATTTCCCATTAAAAACACGGGAAAATAAATGCCAAAAGCTTCTTTTTCTGAAAATGTATTCTCAAAATTTCCTGTAAAATGATTTCTCTGATAATTTTGATATTCATCCAATTGATCAAATAAAATAAGATGAACTTTATCAGACATTTTATATAAGAGATTTTTCTCTAACTCTAGCGTGGTATTTTGTGCAATGGCAAAAATGCTATCTGTAAACTTGTGGTTCAATTCCAACCGATTAGACAAATCATGAGACATCACGATTTCAACTTGTCCTTGCACGCTGATTTTTGAATTTGGTTCTATTGATTGTCCATAGGTAATGATCGAACAAATAAATGTCCCCCAAAACACAAATAAACCTTTATTCAAACCGAAAAATCTCAACATGGCTGCAAGGTCAAAAATAGCACTATATTCTTAAATATTAATAAAACGGATGCATTTTAGATTTTCAAAAGAAAATACCAAGCGATTATAATAGATTGTTTGTAATTTTGTAACAATTTATATGTCTATGGAAAATTCACAATATTACATTGATCTAGAAGATCAATTTGGCGCTCATAATTACCATCCAATTCCCGTTGTTATTGAAAAAGGCGAAGGGATTTTTGTTTGGGATGTAGAAGGAAAACAATATTTTGATTTTTTATCGGCATATTCTGCAGTAAATCAGGGACATTGTCATCCTAGTATTATCAAAGCGCTCAATAATCAAGCTCAGAAATTAACACTTACGAGCCGTGCATTTCACAACAATATTTTGGGGGAGTACGAAAAATACATCACAGAATTGTTCGGATATGATAGGGTGTTGCCAATGAATACAGGCGTTGAAGGTGGCGAAACAGCAATCAAACTTGCCCGAAAATGGGCATATGAAGTAAAAGGCATTGCAGAAAATCAGGCAGAAATTGTTTTTGCTGAGGGAAATTTCTGGGGCAGAACCATTGCCGCAATTAGCTCGAGTACAGATAGCGACAGTTATGGGAATTTTGGTCCGTTCGTTCCAGGATTTTCAATTGTTGCTTATAATGATTTGGTTGCATTAGAAGAAAAATTCCAAAATAGCAATGTTTGTGCGTTTATGGTTGAACCAATTCAAGGCGAAGCGGGAGTTGTTGTACCTGACAATGGATATTTAAAAGGAGTCAGGGATTTATGTGACAAATACAATGTATTATGGATTGCCGATGAAGTGCAAACTGGAATTGGTAGAACTGGAAAATTGTTTTGCTGCCAGCATGAAAATGTAAAGCCTGATTTATTGATTTTAGGAAAAGAATTGGGTGGT
>CANFVI010000092.1 GCA_947450405.1 Flavobacteriales bacterium | reverse complement strand
TTCCATGGGGAATTAATCTCACTACATCGAAAATTCGATCATAAAAATTATAGTTTTCAGAATCCATACTACGTTTTGGAACAAAATTTGTCTAAATTTACGGAGATTTTAGTAAAAACAATGAAGCATAAATATTTTTTAACACTAGCTTTTGTGCTTACCACACTTTGGTCGAATGCACAAATCATTCCTTATCAAAGAATTACACCTCCTGTAAAACGAAATACAGTTGGCATGTATCCAGAACTCAAGAATAAAACAAATTGGGATGGACGTGAGCCAGGTTCTTATAGCATTAAATTTAAGTGTAAAGCATTAAAACCAGGTCAAATGGTTTTTCTAGCCGATCATCACATTGGTGGTAAATACCTAAGAGATACTGCAGAAGTTCAATCAAATGGAATTGCTACTTTTAACGGTAGTTACAATACCAAAAAGCCAAGTCCTACAAAATTACAACGAGGCATGTATTTATTCGTATTGCCGGAGAAGAAAGATTATTTTGAATTTATGATCGACGACGATCAAGATTTCACAATTACTTTCGATACGTCTTTCTATGAAAGAGAATATTACAAAAAAATGAAGGTGGATGGTTCAACAGAAAATTCTGATTTTGTTCAATATCAAGTTTCTAAAATGTCTGTGATTGAAAAGTTAGTTGCATTAGATGAAGAAATCAAAAAAGATTCAACGCCTGCGAATATCAAACGCTTAGAACCTAAAAAAGCTGCATATTTAAGAGAAAAAGAAGCTTCAGATTCCCTTTTTATTGCCACTCATCCCAAAAATTTATTGTCTCGTTTCTTATATTCTTTAATTGCGGTTGATTTCCCATCGGTATTGCCAACCAAAGCAGATGGAACTAAAGACAGCGCATATCCATTTAACTATTTCAAGTTACACTATTGGGACCATGTTGATTTCAATGAAGATGGATTAGTGAGAATGCCAGTGAACGTATTGAAACAAAAATTAGATTTTTACTTTGACAAAGTGATTGTTCCTGATGCCGATACATGTATTGTAGCAAGTGAATGGCTTTTGGCAAAAAGCAAAAACTCAATTGAAAATGAAAAATATATTATTTGGTACTTAACCAACAGATTTGAATCAAGTAATGTTATGGGATTGGATAAGGCATTTGTTCACATGGCCCTATCTAATTATTGCGCAGGAAAAGCATGGTGGGTTGATAGTGTTACCGTTGCCAAAATGTGCGAGAATGCATTCAGACGTTCTCATACGCTAATTGGACAAGTAGCACCTGAATTAGAGTTGAAAAATTTAGATAGTGCATGGGTAAGAACCAATTCAATTAGAGCTCCTTACACCATTATGATTTTCTGGGACCCTACATGTGGACATTGCAAAGAAGTAATGCCTAAATTGGCTAAACTTTATGCAGAAAATAAGAGCAAAGGATGGAAGGTTATTGCATTATCGTCAGGCGACAAAAAGAAAGAATGGCATGAATACACCAAAGAACACCCAGAAATGAAAGAATTCATTCATTTAATTCGTGGTGAAGTACAGAGTCAAAAATACGCCGACGCTCTCTATTCTTACTATGTAATTGCAAGTCCTACAATTTTCATTCTAGATTCTAACAAGAAAATTATTGCCAACAGAATTGATGTAGAGAAAATTGCAGAATTTATAGAGCATAACGAAAAGTATAAAACCAAATAAAACTTAATTATTATTGATATTAAAATGGTCGGATTTATTCGACCATTTTTATTTATTGAAATTTCGAATATCTTTTAACAAATCTTTGGTAAAGACCATGATACCAAATGAATAATAAGGTGCAGTGTAATAAGTATTGGGTGTAAGTGAAGTTCTAACCCCAACTCCACCAGTAAGACCAAAATATTTCAAAAACCGAATATTACCTGTAACTCCAGTTTCAATAGGCAAGATCATTTTGGATGTAAATTGAATTTCCTTGGTAATATTATTAGTTTCTTTAATATCAACTGTGCCAATTCCAGATTGAAGTGTTTGATATACCCTAAATCGATGCGTTTTATACCAATGATATTCGCAAATAGCGCCTAAAATCATATAATCATAAGTATTTGCAGTACCTTCCTTAGTGGTTGATGCAGAATAAAAAGCACCAAGCAATGCAAGCTTGCCATAATCATAACCCACCCTTATGCCAAAAACATTTACTGGCATACCTACTACATATGAATTTCTTTTGTCCATCCCCAAAATAATATTGGGCTTATTTTTCAAAGACAATTTCATACTATCTAGGGGCGACCAGGTCTGGGCCTTTGCCAACCGAGTAATAAATAAAATAAAAAAGAATACAATAATTCTCCGCATTTCGGTACAAAAATAGATTAAATAGCTATGTTATAATTCAATATTTGTAATTTTGACAAATAAAGCGGTTGTTTTGAACTATTATTTTCGAAATATAAGATATCAAACAAAAAGGCTTTGCTCTGTATATTAAAACCTAAATCTATGAAAACAAAATCAATCATTACACTTTTAGCATTAACATCAATTTTTCAAATCTCTTTTGCTCAAAAAGCAGAAACAAAAGACATCACAATTGAAACAACGTTGAACTTCCAAATAGGAAATGCACCGATTGGACTTACAATTTCAGAAATTCGCATGCGATATTTCTTAAAAAAAGACATCGCAGTGAGAACAAGATTGGCTTTTAACTTTGATCAAAGTACAGATTATTCATACGATGGGATGAATCCGACAAATCCACCTTTCACAATTAATCAACAAAATACTGACTTTAAATTCATTGTAGGAATAGAAAAACATTTCACTGGTACAGAAAAACTATCGCCTTATTTTGGTACTGAAGCTGGAATTGGAATTTCAAACATGAGTAAAGATGGCACAAATACGATAAATGGTATTTCTTATACAGAAAACGGACAAATGTCATTAATTAATTCAGGTGGATTTTCTGCCTACGGAGGATTGGTATTTGGGGCAGACTATTATTTCCTTCCTAGCATTTATATAGGCGCTGAAATTGGTTATGGATTTGGCTATCAAGACAATGGAACAGCTAAGTTTTGGAATAGCAACAACGAAAATAGAGAAATAGTTTTAGGTTCACAAATGGGATTCACATTACAGACAAACCCAGGAATACGATTTGGTATCAAATTCTAATATTCTTGTTTAAACAAATCAATTATTCTTTTAATTATAGTTAAATTTCATTGCGTAATGGTTTAAATAGACTTAAATTTGCATTGAATAATCATTCAAAAAAACATGGCTACAATTAGATTTGAGGGCAGAAATGCTCAATTTTTTAGTACTTTAAGATCAAGAATTGATCAATATTTCACAGAAAACAACATAAAACCAACTGGAAATTGGAGCTTATACATAAAAACAATCGTATTTGGTTTGTTGCTTATAAGTTCATACTTGTACTTGGTTGTGTTCACACCAGAACAAACTTGGTTGCAGATAGTTCTTTGCTCTTTACTGGGAATATCATTCGCGGCAATCGGATTTAATGTAATGCACGATGGATCACATGGTAGCTACTCTACAAAACCTTGGATCAATAAACTCATGGCCAATAGTTTAAATTTCCTTGGTGGAAATGCTTTTTATTGGGTTGAAAAACACAATATTGCGCACCATAGCTTTACAAATATTGATGGCGCAGACGAAGATATTGACATTTATCCATACATGCGCTTGAATAATAACCAGAAGAAATTGTGGTTCCACAAATTCCAACATATTTATGGCATTGTACTTTACTCAGTTGCTTATTTAACTTGGATATCTCTACAAGATTTTACAAAATATTTCAGTGGCAAAATTGGCGATCGCAAAATGAAAGGCAAAATGACAGCATTTGAACATTTCGAATTTTGGGCAAGCAAATTGGTTTATTTAGGCATATTTATATTTATTCCAGCATTGAAATTGGGTATTTACAAAGCAGTGATTGGTTATTTGATTATGGCCATAGTTACTGGTATTTGCATTACAATTGTATTCCAATTGGCACACGTGGTTGAAGGAATGGATTTTATTGCAAATGACCCAGAAGAAGTGATCGTAGAAAATGATTGGGCTACACATCAAATTAGCACTACTTCTAATTTTGCTACAAAGAGCAAATTATGGTGTTGGTTATTGGGTGGTTTAAATTTCCAAGTTGAACATCATTTATTTCCAAAAATTAGCCATGTTCATTACCCAAAAATCAATGAAATTGTAAAATCTACTTGTGCTGACTTTAATATCAGGTATCAAGAATTCCCAACCATGTTAACTGCAATTAAATCTCATTTTAATTACTTAAAGTACATTGGTCAATTGAATCCAACTACATAATTTATTTAACTATAAAACAAAAAAACCGCGATTTCAATCGCGGTTTTTTTGTTTTATACCAATATTATTTACCATAAATAACTCAAACCGAATTCCATATAATCAGCCACATTCAAATGCGCCTTTAATCGCGTTCTAGCTACCCAATTTTGACTCAACCTATAATCTATTCCAATACAATTATAAAAGGCTGGCTTCTCGCTAATAATTGGCCTAAACAGGTACATTCCTAAATCAGTCCTCAATCCTACCCTCCCAAATACATATTGATGACCAAACTTTAATCCTAGTTCCCACTGATCTAAATATGAAATATCATTGGAATTTCCATACCTATCAAATTTATAGTTGTCATCAGAAAACAAATCAAAACCAATATCCCAAACATGATTCGCAGATTTTTGAATCCGATATTGAATATCTGTTATTACCGCCGTTAATGAGGTTGGATATTCTAATGTATGCTCTCTCACGGCATAACGCATTCCAATTGCCCATGGATTCGTGTAATACCTCTTTTTATGCAAATAGAACGAACTTCTGTCGGTATTATATACTTCATTTGGAAAATATACAACACCAATATTCGCATGTATAGCATTCAATCCAACATTGGGTTTTGCAAAATTAGCATTTGAAACATGGGTTAAATTTGCACCTATTCCAATTGAGAAATTAGGTAAAATATTATATTGCGCCTCCACTTTCAACTGAGCTAAAAAATTAATATGACTTCCAATCGCAAAATTTACAGGTTTTGTAAATGTATCATATTTTTCAGAAACATAAGAAAGACCGTGGGTAAAATACCAATTTAACAACCATTCTCTTTTAACAGAAATCTCAGCACCCAAAGTAACACCCCCACCAAATTGAAAACCAGTTACTGGCAACCCATTATTCAAGAAAATTAATGAAGTTCCAATTTTGGGACAATATAAAACAGTTGAACTAGATGCTATTTTATTAGATTGATCCAATCGCAATTTCCACAATGCATCAATTTGAAGGCCACTTACATTTGCCTTTAAAGGTTTGGTAAATTCAGAATGCGGTACCATTACTCCTGTTAAATATTGCAAGGAAAGCGAATACTGAGAATACCCAAAATTGCTAATAATGACAAAAAGCAAGGTAAAACCTATATGTTTATTACATTTATTGTACACTTATCATAATGCTTAGACAAAGAAAAGTAAGGCAAATCTCTCAAAATGCATTAGTTATCTTATATTGCAAATTTAAGATGTAAATGGAAATATTAACTACAATCTAAGCACTTAGTGCTAATATAAAGATTGAATCAGAGAAATAACGAAAAGTTGAGTTCAACTTTCCCGCAGATAGGTTAAAATATCATTTAAAGATTTAGTCCTTTTTAAATACAGGAATATTGTTCAATTCTAATCTGCGAAATTCAAATATTTGTTTGACTTTGTTATCTACAAATAGTTTGCTTGCTATCCATCCTAAAAAAGACAAACCTACATCATAATGCAAGATGTCAGTCATCAAAACACCACCCTCAACAGCCTTAAAATGATGTTCGTGGTGCCAAATATTATATGGACCTTTACGCTGCTCATCAACGAAAAATTGTCCCTCAACAATATGTGTAATTTCGGTACACCAGTTTAATTCAATATTGAGCATGGGTTTTATTTTGTACTGAATAAACATGCCCTCGTACATTTTTTCTGGCAGTTCAGAAACGATTTTAAAAACCATATCCGGAGGAGTAATGTCATTTAAATTTTTTGGGGTTGCAAAATAATTCCAAGCAGTTTCTAATGACACCGGTAAAAATTGTTCCTGAACAAGTCTTTTCATATTGTTAGAACAAAGAAAACGGATAATTGTTTCGGCCCCCTTCGCAAAGGGCAAAACATATTTAAACGTTCTTATTGCATCGAAACGAATGAAAATTCGCTGTAAATTTCAAATACTAAGTATTTAACGGCAATTTGTTTTGTTTTATAATCCAAATGATTAGCAAGCTAATACCCGCCGACATAAAGCACCATGTTGAAGGCAACGCATTGATATAGAAATAATATGCAATTCCTAATGCTATTGCATTTACAATTGCTAAAACCAATATTTCACGAATTTTAGAAAGAAAAAATGGAATTACCGTTGCTACTGTGTATAAGTACTTATTTATTGGCCAACTCAATTCAGTATTTCTAAATTCGTAAGCAATGTGAAAATCATGAATCCTCGGAAATGGGTTTAAATACTTCATTTGATAGAGTGAATATAGCGCCGTTAAAACACCTGTCA
>CANFVI010000091.1 GCA_947450405.1 Flavobacteriales bacterium | reverse complement strand
ATGGTAGAATCTTCCCATCCTGGAACCACTATAGGTAAATTGCGCTCTGCTGCAGCCAACATCCAGCTGTCTTTTGGATCAATTTCGTAGTACTGCTCTAATTCGCCACTTAACAAAATTTGATACATATATTCATGAGGGAAATAACGTTCGCCTTTGTCTTCAGCACCCTTCCAAATTCCCCAAATGTGTTTTTGTAATCTTCTAAAAGCTTCCTCTTCAGGAATGCAAGTATCTGTTACACGGTTGTAATGATTTTCAAGCAAATCCCACTCGTCTTGAGGACTTAAATCTCTGTAATTAGGAACACGTTTGTAATGCTTATGAGCAACAAGGTTCATAATATCTTCTTCAAGATTTGCACCTGTACAAGAAATGATGTCAATTTTACCTTGGCGAATCATTTCTGCAAGGCTTTTGCCTAATTCAGCGGTTGACATGGCACCGGCTAAAGTAACCATCATTTTACCACCTTCAGTTAGGTGCGTTTCATAACCTTTAGCAGCATCAACCAATGCAGCTGCATTGAAATGCAAATAATGTTTCTCGATAAATTGAGAGATAGGACCTTTCATTGTGGCAAAGATACAATTTGCATTGCACACCTAAAAATGGTAATAAAATGGTAATGGCGTAATATTCTTGAGGGACATTATTCGCCCAACCACCATTTTCTCTTGAATACCTTCTTTTTAGGAATGTGGTGTACCAATTTTTCTTGAATATACTTTAATGCTTCGTCTAAATCATCGGTAACCAAAAATAGATTTTCATCCTCAGGCGAGATTGTGTTTTGCAGATTCATTACATGAATTTGCTCTTTCAATTTTTCCCAGTATTCAACCCCAACAATTACCACAGGAAACCAAGGCATTTTCTTAGTTTGAATGAGGGTTAAAGCCTCAAACATTTCATCGAAAGTTCCAAATCCCCCAGGAAAAACAACAAAACCGAATGAATATTTAAAAAGCAGTACTTTTCGCACAAAGAAATATTTTATGTCAACCCAAACATCTAAATAAGGATTGTGTTTTTGTTCAAATGGCAATTCAATGTTCACACCAACGCTTTTGCCACCTGCTTCTTTGGCACCTTGGTTGGCAGCCATCATAATTCCGGGGCCTCCGCCAGTTAAAACAGTAAAACCAACTTTACTGACCAAAGCTCCCATTTTTTTAGCTTGCTGATAATACGGATGACTTTCTTCAAAACGGGCAGAGCCAAAAATACTAATACAAGGACCAACAAAATGAAGCTTTCTGAATCCTTTAATAAATTCAAACAATACTTTCACTGCAAATTTAAATTCAGTGAAACGGGTATGTGGTCCTTCCAACATTTTGATGTCGGCAATACCAACCAATCGAGAATTCTGGTGTTTTTTAGGCATAAAAAAAGGGCCGAATTTCGGCCCTTCAATATTCGTTAAAAAGAATTAGAATCTTTCGTTTTCAGCAAAGAAAAAGTTTCCTTCAATTGCAGCATTTTCGTCGCTGTCACTTCCGTGAATTGCATTTGCATCAATACTTTTTGCAAATAAGTTACGGATAGTACCCGCTTCAGCTTCAGAAGGATTGGTAGCGCCAATCACTTTTCTAAAATCTTCAACTGCATTGTCTTTTTCTAAAATTGCAGCATAAATTGGTCCGCTAGACATAAAATCAACCAAATCTTTGTAAAAAGGTCTTTCGCTATGAACAGCATAAAATTCACCTGCTTTTTCAGCAGATAAATGTGTGTATTTCAAAGCAACTACTTTGTAGCCAGCTTGAATAATGTGATCTAAAATTTTTCCTGCGTGTCCGTTTGCAACAGCATCAGGCTTAATCATTGTAAAAGTACGGTTGGTTGTCATTTGATTTCGAAATTTCGCTGCAAATTTCGTGATTTAAAAGGACAATTATGCTATATAATCGGTTAAATAATTAAAGTTGTCGGTTAAATTTCCATTAACGCAAATTGTTGCCTTTTCAATCAATGCAGATTTATCAGCAAAAAGTGCAGGTAAAACATGCTGCAACATCAATTCTCCAAATTCTTCAGATGCATCTTTGGGCAATTCATTTGGCAAGTTTCCAACAGCCATCACATCGATGCTATTTTCTGTAAAAGGCTTACAAGGTGCCTGATTTATTTTATCCCACCCAATCACTGGATTTTGAATTGAAGTGGCATCATACGTAATGGGAATTGAGCCCTCAACATCACAACTAATATCGGCAATTACTTTAATTTGAAAATCCTCCCTGACAGTATCTTCTTTTGAGAATAAAGCTGGCAAATCTTTTGTCCAATAAATTCCATTCATTAAAATATCGGCAACCCTGGTATATGAATCAAAAGAACTTTGATATTCATTGTGGTGGTCGTAAAAATAGTGTGTATCCCAATTTGTTTTCTCAGGATGACAATATAAATCTGGACTATTTAAATGAACAAAAACAGGTTGAGAATATTGAACGCTTAAAAATTGCTGTGGCGTAACTTCTTTGATTCGCATGCTTCTCAAAAAATCTAAAGCGCCTTGCGCTACCCTGCCACCACCTGTCAATGCAATCTTTATTGGAGGAAGCTTTATGGCCAATGCATTTGATAAAATTTCTGAATAATCAATGCTCTGCCAAGCAGGATTTAAATGAAACAAACCTGTTTTTTGACCATAAGTTAAAAAACCGTTGTAAGCGCCTACAATTCCTGCAAAGCGACCAAACCCTAAAACTCTTTGGCCCGTTTCCCATTTCAACACTTCATAATCAATTAAACGAATTTGTTTTTTGATAATTTCTTTTAACAACAATTGATTGTATGGTTGTTTTTTGATGGTATGAGAGAAAAATAAATATGTTTTTTGAGGGATAAGGAATTCTTTTGGAACTTCTTTAATGCCTAACATAATATCGGCGGCAGAAACGTCGGTTCTCACTTCAATTCCAACCTCTTCATAAGCTTCATCAGAAAAACACCGGGTTGCACAAGATTCTACAATAATCTCAATTGTTGGGAATCTGTTTTTTAATGCAACACATTGAACTGGAGTGAGTGCCACACGGTTATCTGGTGGATTTTTTCGTTCTCTAATAAGCGCAATTAAAATTGGATGTTGCATTAGACAAATGTAAAAAACTATCTTTGAATATGTGCTTTTCTTACGCTATTAATTTTTCGCCGGAATCATTGAAATCTAAATTTGGAATTAAAGATGTGAGTTTGCCAACACAAGGATTCTTCTTTAGTGGTTTTGAACATCCCGAAATGCCCATACTGAGCTTAAAAGACAACGAACTCGATATTACCAATATGCATTGGGGGTTAATTCCAAATTGGGTAAAATCTGTTGATCAAGCAATTGATCTTAGAAAAAATTCATTAAATGCACGTTCAGAAACTGCCATAGAAAAGCCAATGTTTTATGGCGCCTGGGAAAGTCATCCATGTATTGTTTTGGCAAGCGGTTTCTTCGAATGGAAGCAAGTAAACAAAGAGAAAATTCCCCACTATATTTATGCAACAAATGGAGAAATTTTATCAATGGCCGGCATTTATGATATTTGGACAAACAACATTACCGGCGAAACGGTTAAGAGCTTTGCCATATTAACTACCCAAGCAAATTCAATGATGTCTGAAATTCACAATGTGAAACACAGAATGCCTGTTATTATTGATAACAACAATATTAAAGTCTGGTTAAATTCAACAGCCTCCGATAGACTTGATTTATGTAAACCATGCAGCAACGACTATTTAACAGCGCATACAGTATCACAAAAACTCAATAGCACGAAACATTATCGCAATGAATCATGGGCCATAGAACCCGCGAAAATTGCAAATCAAACTACGCTTTTCTAAGAGTTAAAAAAGTGAACACAAACAAAAAAGTGTACATTTGTAAATATTTTATGCGTACATCATTTACTGTAATTTTCAGCGTTGCAATTATGTCTTGTCAAGGCAATCAAGTTCAAAGCAACCAGAACCATACAGATTCTACTAAAAAAGAAGTCAATTCACAGAAAGAATCTAATTTAACAAAAGACAAAACCACCACTACTACGGAAGTGGCACCATTTAAATATGGCAAATTCATTGGATTGCTTTCAGGTGATACCCAACAATTAAATTCCGGATTAAAAAATCGCAAAATTTGGTTGAATTATGCCCGACATACCAACACCAAATGGTCGGTATTGTCAAATAGAATGAGCAAACCTATTTCAGAATGGGTTACAGCCGCAAAACTTGAAAAAGAAAACGAACCAAAAACACTTATTTATCCTTTTGCCGGAGGTGATTTTTATTACTCACATTTGTTTTTCCCTAAACAAGATACAATCATTATGGTTGGATTAGAGCCTGCAGGTTATTTGTTTGATGTTGAAAATTCAGACTCACTTAAATTGGCAAAATATTTAAATAATTTAGAGCAATCTCTTTATTTTCCGCACAAGCTTGGTTTCTTTAGAACGTTAAGTATGGAAGTAGATTTCACGAAGGGTTATTTGAACGGAACCATCCATACTTGCCTTTATTACATGTCGAAATTCGGATATCAAATCACCTACATTAAAGCATTTGATATTGATGAAAATGGCAATCCAACAAAAGAAATTGAAGTGGGTACAACTGCGCACAAACGCCAAGCGATTCGCATTGGTTTTCAAGATAAAAATGGAAACGGTGTAGTCAAAGAACTAGTTTACATTTCTGGGGACTTGAGCGACAAAGGTTTGTCGGCTAGCGCTACCAAAAACGGCACAGGCTTGTATAAATTTTTAAATAACCGCAAACAGATCGTTTCTTTCTTTAAAGCTGCAAGTTATTTGATGCACAATGATTATTTCTCGAAAATAAGAGGCATCATGACAAAAAATAGCAAACGTATTTTACAAGACGATAGCGGTGTTCCTTTTTCTATTTTAAAATCTTCAGGATTTAATGTTACGGTTTTTGGTGAATATACTCGAACCATTCAGTTGTTTAGAACTAGGGTTCAACCTGATATGAAAGCGGAATATGCCGCAAAGAAACCTGCAAAATTGCCTTATAACATCGGTTATAATGCTGAATTTAAACAATGTAACATGCAATCTGCAGTAAAAAATTAAATGTCAGATTTCATTTCATTAACCATCCTACCTAATTCAACGGAAGAAGAATTTAAAGAGATTATTGTTGCCTTAATTAGTGAATATCCATTCAATTATTTCAATACTGAAAATGACATTGTAATTGCACATGCCAAAGGCTCCGATATTTCTGATGCTGATAAAGCTGAAATTGAAGATATTTTATCAAACTTCTCTTCCAATTTAACATGGGAATACCAAGAAAAAGAGAATTGGAATGCCCTTTGGGAAAAGAATTTTTTTAATCCCCTTCAAATTGAAAATGTGCATATCCGTGCAACTTTCCACCCTGAAGTAACTGAAGGAATTGTAATTACAATTGAACCCCGCATGAGCTTTGGAACAGGTCACCATTCTACCACGCATTTAATGATTCTAGAAATGTTGAAAAACATTGACAAAATAGAAAATGCAACAGTATTAGACATGGGCGCTGGAACAGGAATTTTGGGAATTGTTGCCGAAAAACTAGGTGCAAAAAAAGTTACTGGAATTGAAATTGATGATTGGGTAGTAGACAATGCCAACGACAATGTTGCAATCAATCATTGCGGAGTAACTGAAATGCTACTCGGTACTGCAGAAACTTTAGAAAACTATACCAACGATTATTTTGATGTGATTTTAGCAAACATACATAGAGAAGTGATTTTGAACGATTTGGATGCCTATTTAAGGGTTCTAAAACCAAATGGTTTGATATTAATTAGTGGACTTCAAATAGTAGATTTGCAATTGGTTAACTCCGTATGTTTGGAGAAATCTTTAGAAAAAATTGCAGAAAACACCCGCAATGAATGGGGTGTGTTGGGTTATCTGAAAAAGTGATTGTAAATTTGGGGATATTGCTTAAGGAGGGAAGAGCTTGTCTGATATCATAAAATTATTAACCGATGCCGTTGCAAATCAAATTGCCGCTGGAGAAGTTGTTCAACGACCTGCAAGTGCAGTAAAAGAGCTTCTTGAAAATAGTATCGATGCAGGAGCCACACAAATCAAATTGTTGATCAAAGATGGCGGTAGTACTTTGATGCAAGTAATTGACAATGGCAAAGGAATGAGTGAAACCGACGCAAGAATGTGTTGGGAACGCCATGCCACTTCCAAAATTAGAAAAGCAGAAGATCTATTTTCATTACATACTTATGGTTTCAGAGGTGAAGCACTCGCTTCAATTGCGGCTGTTGCCCAAGTTGAAATGAAAACCAAACGCAAAGAAGATGAAGTTGCAACGTTTATTAGAATTGAAGCGAGTGAAGTAATTGAACAACGCATAGAAACTGCACCTGAAGGTACCTCAATTGCAATTAAAAACCTGTTCTACAACATTCCGGCACGCCGCAATTTCTTAAAATCCATTTCAGTTGAAACCAAACATATCTTTGAGGAGTTTCAACGCCAAGCGATGGCAAATCCGCATATCCATTTTATTATTTATAACAATAATTCTGAAGTTTATAATTGGGCGCCCAAATCCCAACTTGAACGACTGGCTGATACCTTAACCAAGAAAAATACAACTGAATTTTTACCCCT
>CANFVI010000090.1 GCA_947450405.1 Flavobacteriales bacterium | reverse complement strand
TTTCGCTCTACAACATAATCAAACGATGGGTTCCAATAATATCTATCGGTAGATTTACAAGAGGTAAAATCTGCATCAAATTCAGAATGAAATGTCACATAGGCTTGAATTGGATTTCCTTTTGCATCGTAAATGATAGAATCTGTTTTCACATGTGAGTTCAATGGAAACAAATCATTCCACCCTATTACTTCTATTCCACCACCTAATCCGAATCGGACATTGGGTTTGGCAAAATCCCATCCAAAATCCACGATGGGACGTCGGAAGTAAGGTGATATTTTCACACGGCCATCGTATTCAACGTTTTCAAATCCCCCATAAAACAACTGCTCAATAGAATCAGAAGTATTTTCATTGTCGGCGGTAAACTTAGCATGCTCCAGTTTTTGCAAAGTGAGGCCTTGGGTCATTTGCGAGATAAACCCAACAAAAATGGTGTCTTTGCCGTTGCGTTTGAGGTAAGGCGTTATGTCAATCAATTGATCAAGGAATGTTTGACCAAAGGTGGGATTTGCAATATTCAACTTATGTTCGTTGATATACACTTCCAATTCGGCACATTCCAAGCGGTTTAACCGCAATTTATAATGGGGATACAGTCCATTTGCATTGGTTACAGAATCAAACAACGGCGCTTTTAACAACCAGGTGCTCCATGGAATTGTCCAAGGTTTAAACTGCAGATTGGCCTCTATTCTTGCCCAATCGGCAAAGTTGGAAAGCAAAGACGTTTGCTTCACGGTTGTCCATTTCCCATCGAGTCCTTTGGGCATGAATTTCCGCAGCAATGGATGGTTGCTCAGTTTGTCGGTTGAGCGCATTATTTGCCAATTACTTATCTGATTCGGATAAATTTGGGCATGAACGGTATTTGTAAAAATGAGAAAACATAGGGTTAAAAACCAAATCCTTTTTACCCTGTATTTATTCAGAAATTTCAATTCAACTGAATTATTTTTTCAAAGGAATTTCAATCGGGGGATTGATCAATATTTCGTCAATAAAAATGAAAGCAGTTCCGCCATAAGGATATCCCAAATGCCATGAAGGCAATTTGCCATAATTGGTTGCTTTCACTTTCACATATCTTGCTATTTTCTTTGGTATCAAAGTTTCAAAAGGAAGGGCAACGGTTTGTTCCATGGTATCTGCAACCGGCGAAATGATTTTTGCCACGGATTCGAATTTTTGTCCATCGTTTGATACAAAAAACTCTGCATCTTTTGGAAACAAAATCCAAGCCCTAGAATCTTGCAAGAATCTCGCTCCGATTGAAGTAAGTTCAGTTGGTTTTCCCAAATCAATAACCGCTTCAAAATCTTGATCTTGGTATCCTTGCCAATCTCCGGCTCTCCATTCAGTAGCTCCCAAAACGCCATTAATTAGGGCTTCATCGCCACCGCCTGTATATTGTTTATTATATTTCCCCCCAATTGAAACTACTTTGTAGTTATTGGGTTTACGCACAAAATACGCTGCAGTAAATTCTTGGGGTTTATCGCCAACCCTGTCATACGATCCAGCCCAGACAATTGAATTATCCTTGATTTCTAAATTGAACGTATCTAATGTAGTTGCAAATGACTCTACTTTGTCTGTAACTAAGTTCTTAACATGAATTTCAGTAAATGCCTTATCGGAAATAATTTTATGATAATCAGGATTTGCTACAACAAGAATCTGTTGTTTTTCATCTTCAAACATGCGGTTACCCACGATTGTTGGAAGTGGCAAAACAGTTTGAGTTCTTACCGCTTTTGGTAAATGATCGTGGTTGTGCGTTTGAGCCTCTGAAAAGTCAAATTTTAAATAATTATTGGTGATCTTCGCTTTTACCATATTCGGCAAATACGCAAAACGAATAAAAGGATAATCCAATAGTTCACTGTGTTTTAATCGATTTTTATATTCACCTTTTTCTGCACCGTTATTGATATCAGAAACCAAAAATCTTCCTTCGGTTGATCCAGTTGCGTCGGCAATTTTGCCACCCATATAATCTGGAACATTGTCGCGCGTAATTTTCAACACGTGATTGTCTTCAAAACGCACTTCAACTTGAGGAAACATAGGCATTCCCAAAGAATATTCATTTGATGCCGGCGCCACTTGATAAATACCCATAGCCGACATTACAGCCCAAGCACTCATTTGACCACAGTCCTCATTTCCAATGAGTCCATCTGGTTTTGTGGTATAAAATTCATTCCAAATTTTCTCCAAAATGGCCTGTGTTTTTTCTGGCTTTTTGCAATAATTGTACAAATAAGCCATGTGGTGACTTGGTTCATTTCCATGTGCATATTGACCAATCAAACCTGAAATATCTGATTGTTCACGGCCAGTAGTTTTGCTCGACGTATGAAACAAACTATCTAAATGCTGTTCCAATTTCGATTCTCCACCAAGTATATTGGTAAACGTTTTTAAATCATGAGGGACATAGAAGCTATACTGCCATGAATTTGCCTCCGTAAAGTGATTATTTACTTCGCGTGGATCAAACGGATTGAGCCATTCCCCATTTACCCTAGGACGCATGAAATGCGTTTCCGGATCTAGCAAGTTTTTCCAGCGCTCGCTTCTTCTTAAATAAATTTGGGCAATCGAATCTTTCTTTTCTTTAAACAACAACCTAGAAATACACCAGTCGTCGTAGGCGTTTTCGAGTGTTTTAGAAACAGATTCTGCATCGTTTTTCACATCAATATACCCCAATTTAAATTTAGGCAGTTTTAATGCGTTTGAAATGGATGGATTTGCGTACAAGTATTTTTCCTCTTTGAGGTCAGAACTATGTCGCATTGCTTCAATCGCCAGAGGAATATCAATTCCGGGAATATCTTTCATAATTGCGTCGGCAATCACTGAAACACTGTGATAACCAATCATACAATCGGTTTCACAAGATCCTAATTCCCAAACCGGCAATCTTCCACCCTCTTTATATTGCCTTAAAAACGAATTGATAAAATCTGCAGTGCGTTTTTTGTCAATGATAGACATCAAAGGGTGCAAGGCACGGTATGTGTCCCACAATGAAAAAACAGAATAAATATTGCCATTCGAATAGTGAATTTTTTGATCTCTGCCTCGGTATTGATTATCAACGTCCGATGATAAACTTGGATGAATCATACAATGATACAAAGCAGAATAGAACTTCACCAAATCATCATTTTTAACTTCATTGTTTTTATTAGGGATATTGATTTTGTTCAATTCTTTATTCCAAGCGTCTTCTGCATTTTGTTGCACTTCTTTAAACCAATGATTGTAAAAATTACTGCGTGCCATCACTTCCACATTGGCACTGGTGGCACTGACTTTCTTTTCATAGGCTAAAAGTGAATGTCCCTCAGCATCCATTTTTCGCAAATAATAATCGATTTCTGTTTGGCTATTTCTTTGGGCCCCATCTTGCGAAGTAAATGAAATACCTACATTGCAAAATATTTCATTGGTTTTGACTTTATCTTGCTTGTTATATCCAAGGGTTTGACCAAAGTATAAAATGGCGATTGATTTTTTTGCATTATATCGAACAGATAGAACGGGCAATGAAAAGTTAGCAGTGAAATACACCCATTGATTGTTTGCCCAAGCTTTGCTTTGTCTGAAACCTTTCACTTTGGTTGAACCAATATTCACATCCAAATTATGCGACAACAATTGATCGCGGTGTTCCAGATCAATCACAACAAACATGCTGTCGCTGTTATTATTTTGGAAGGTGTATTTATGAAAACCAACACGATTGGTAGCGGTTAATTCAACTGCAATTTGCGGTTGGGTGAGCATCACTCTGTAATAACCAGGTTTTGCTTCTTCAGAAACATGATTAAAAAGTGACCTGTATTTTTTAGGGTCAAAACTCGAAGAACCCGACATTGGCTGAAATAAAACATCACCATAATCGGAAACCCCAGTACCACTTAAATGAGTATGTGAAAAGCCATAGATATAGGCGTCGTTGTAATAATATCCGCCGCAACCATCCCAAGAAGCATCGGTTCGGGTGTCGGGACTTAGTTGCACCATACCAAAAGGCATTACAGCACCTGGAAAAGTATGTCCATGCCCACCGGTACCAATAAAAGGATTCACATATTGGGCAAGATTTTCAATTTTATAATTGGGGTCGTTATTGGGAGGCAAAAAATCGTCAGTACCCTTAATAACCCTATCAACTTGGGTATTCCCTCTTATTGATTTTGATTTTTGTTGAGCAGGTTTCTTTTTTGAGTTTTGAGCAAAAAGTGTTGTTGCTCCAAAAAGAATATACGAAAAAAGCAGGACAAATCCTAATTTATGAGTGTTACGCATAGTTTAACATTACGAAGATAACAAAAAAAGAGGCAAGTAAACTTGCCTCTTCCGGTATAAAATTTCTATTAAAGATTAATTACAATTGATACTCACCATTACGCGGCGGTCAATGTCATTTACTTTTGAAAAGGCAGGTTGTTCAGTAACAATGACAATTGCTCCTTTGTAACCCAATACATTCACAATAAAGTTCTTTACTGCATTGGCTCTGTCTGCACGTAATTTGGCATTACCTTGCTTGCTACCAGATTTATCGGCAGATGCAAAAACAGAAACATTAAAATTATAGTGTGTAGCACCTTGATCTAAAGAAGATTTCCAGCGATACAATTCTTGCATACCCATTGCACTTAATTTTGCTGAACCAATTTCAAAAAACACAACTGAATTATTTGATCTTTCGAATTCCATTTTAGACTCTTTTTCAAGGGCTTCCATTTCATCGAGTTGCTTTTCTAATTTGGCAACCATTTCTTTAGCTTTAGAATTATCAGCATCAATGGCACTGATTTTTTCAGTATGCTGGGCAACCAATTTGTCTAAATTCGAATTATCCGCAACAGGGGCAGCATTCTTCTTAATTAATTCAGTAGTTTGATTGGCAACAAATCCAGACAATGGCGCTTTGTTGTATGCATCTTGAGAACTAATTCCGCAACTTGCTAATAATAAAGCACCTACTAAAATTGGCGCAACGTTTAAAGAAAACTTACTTTTCATGTTTTGTTTCAATATATTTTGTATGCAAATTTAACGTTGAATCATATAGGTTCATTGAAAATATTCGACAAAATACCAACAATGTCCAATGAAACAAACATTATGCGTTTTTTACACCATTTTTCATGTCCAAGGCAACATCAACAATCATGTCTTCTTGACCCCCAACCATTTTTCGATTGCCGAGTTCTTCAAGAATACTTCTTGTATCTATGCCGTATTTATTACCCGCTTTTTCGGCATGCAATAAGAAACTTGAATAAACACCAGCATACCCTAACGACAATGTTTCACGGTCAACACGAACAGGTCTGTTTTGCAATGGTCTTATCAAATCATCGGCAGCATCCATCAAGGCATACAAATCGCAATTGTGTCCGGTTTCACCCATTCTATTTAACACCGCAATTAACACTTCTAAAGGAGCATTTCCCGCACCTGCACCCATGCCAGCCAAAGAGGCATCCAACCTTGTAGCACCATGTTGCATGGCAACAATTGTATTTGCAATTCCCAAACTCAAATTATGATGGCAATGAATGCCTATTTCGGTTTCTGGCTTCAATACTTCTTTAAAAGCATGCATTCTTTCAACCACTCCGTCCATCAACAAAGCACCAGCTGAATCAGTTACATACACACAATCGGCACCATAGCTTTCCATTAATTTTGCTTGCTCAGCCAACTTTTTAGGTTCGTTCATGTGCGACATCATTAAAAATCCACCCACGTCCATTCCCAGTTTTTTAGCTGCTTCTATATGCTGTGCCGCAATATCGGCCTCTGTGCAATGCGTTGCAATACGTACCGATTGCACCCCAATTTCACGGGCCCTTTTCAAATCTTCAATGGTGCCAATTCCAGGCAGCAACAAGGTAGTCAATTTGGCGTGCTTCAAACAAGAAGCAACAGCTTCAAGCCACTCCCAATCGGTATGTGCGCCAAATCCGTAGTTAAAACTTCCACCAGCCAATCCATCTCCATGGGCAACTTCAATTGCATCAACCTTGGCTTCATCCAAAGCCTTGGCAATGCGCATCATATCGTCTTTGCTATATTGATGTTTAATTGCATGTTGACCGTCTCTCAAGGTCACATCTTGAATATATAACTTTCTCATTTCGATGAACTTTCAATCATTGTTTCGGCCATTCTTTCCGCAGTGGCCAAAGCTGCACTTGTCATAATATCTAAATTACCCGCATATTCCGGTAAATAATGCCCGGCGCCTCTCACTTGAAGCAATACCATTGTTTTTAATCCGTGAACTTTACCCAATCCCTCAATAAAAACAGGATTTTCAGCGGTAATTTCCTCAAATTGAACCTCTTGATGCAATTGATATCCCGGTACATATTTTTGAACTTCAGCAACCATAAGGTTAATGCTGTCAACAATGGCTTGTTTGTCGGCCAATTCGCTTAATGTAAAAACAGTATCACGCATTACCAAAGGTGGTTCTGCCGGATTTAACACAATAATGGCTTTCCCTTTTGTAGCACCACCTACTTTTTCAATGGCGTGCGATGTGGTTTCGGTAAACTCATCAATATTTGCGCGGGTTCCAGGCCCTGCAGATTTTGAAGCAATCGATGCCACAATTTCTCCATAGTGCACTTTTGCCACCCTCGAAACTGCGGCAATCATGGGGATGGTTGCTTGTCCACCACATGTAACCATATTTACATTCGGTACATCT
>CANFVI010000089.1 GCA_947450405.1 Flavobacteriales bacterium | reverse complement strand
ATTTAATCTTTGTTGAAAACTAACTAATTAATTTCTTTCGGGGAACAAAAACTCTATAGTAATTTTGTTTCCCGTAACATGCATTTCATGAATAAATCTAAATACATCTTTGTTACGGGGGGCGTAACATCTTCTTTAGGGAAGGGAATTATCGCTGCTTCATTAGCTAAGTTATTGCAAGCAAGAGGATATAAAGCAACTATCCAAAAATTTGATCCGTATATTAACGTCGATCCAGGCACCTTAAATCCATACGAACATGGCGAATGTTATGTAACCGAAGATGGTGCTGAAACCGATTTAGACTTAGGTCACTACGAGCGTTTTTTAAATGTCCCAACAAGTCAAGCAAACAATGTTACTACAGGAAGGGTTTACCAAACTGTAATTAACAACGAACGCAAAGGCGTTTATTTGGGTAAAACAGTACAAGTTATCCCTCATATTACCGATGAAATCAAGAGAAGAATGAAAATTCTTGGTGAATCAGGTGACTATGATATTATTATCACTGAAATTGGTGGGACAGTGGGCGACATTGAATCGCTGCCGTATATAGAAAGTATGCGTCAATTGATTTGGGAAGAAGGTGAGAGTAATTCAATGGTTATTCACTTAACCTTGATTCCATACCTTGCCGCTGCGGGCGAATTAAAAACGAAACCAACCCAGCACTCCGTTAAAAGTTTACTAGAGTTGGGTGTTCAACCCGATGTTTTGGTTTGTAGAACTGAACACCATTTGAATGCCGAAATCAAACGCAAATTGGCTCTATTCTGCAATGTTCAAAACAATGCTGTAATAGAAGCCCGCGATATGTCAACCATTTATGAGGTTCCAATGGCAATGCTAAAAGAAAAATTAGACAAAGTTGTTTTGGCTAAATTAAAACTTAAGAGCACAACTGAACCAAATTTAGAAATATGGGAAAAATTCTTATTCAAACTAGAACATCCTAAAGCAGAAATTTCTATTGCTTTGGTTGGGAAATATGTTGAATTGCCAGATGCTTACAAATCAATCAATGAAGCTTTCATTCATGCTGGCGCTCACAATGAGTGTGAGGTTAAAGTAAAATACATCAATTCAGAGTTACTTACCCATGAAAATGTATCTCAAAAACTAAGTGGTTTCCAAGGCATATTGGTTGCTCCAGGTTTTGGGAACAGAGGCATTGAGGGAAAATTGGTAGCAGTTAAGTATGCCCGTGAACATAAAGTACCGTTCTTTGGTATTTGTTTGGGGATGCAATGTTCAGTAATTGAATTTGCTAGAAACGTTGTAGGATTAACTAATGCGCATAGCTTAGAAATGGATCCAGACACTACCAATGCTGTTATTGATTTGATGGAAGACCAAAAGAAAATAAGCAATATGGGGGGCACAATGCGCTTGGGTTCTTACCAATGTGACTTAGTTAAAGGAAGTCACGCGGCAAAAGCATATGGCAAAATACATATTACTGAACGTCATAGACACCGTTATGAGTTTAACAACCAATATAAGGACCAAATTCAACAAGCAGGTATGACAATAACTGGAACAAATCCAGATACAGGCTTAGCTGAAATTGTTGAAGTTGCAGAACATCCATGGTTTGTAGGTGTGCAATTTCATCCAGAATTGAAAAGCACCGTTGAAAATCCGCACCCACTATTTATCGCATTTATCAATGCTGCGATGAAAATGAACTAATTTTTATACTATCTCAAACAAAAAAGACGCAATAAAATTGCGTCTTTTTTGTTTCCCATAAATATCTATGAAAGTGCAAATCAAATTTTAGGCTGACGTTTACGAAGAGCCTACCCCTAAAATTGATTCACATGTAAGAAGTTCACAATGATTAATTTTAAACAACTAAAACCAAACTACATTTGTGTTTTTTCTTGGTGCAAAACTATGGCACGAATATTATTTCAATATTGAGTCAATATTATTAAACAAAAAAGCCTTCTAAAATTAGAAGGCTTTGTATATTTAGGGTTTGAAATTAACGACTATAATTTGGAGCTTCACGCGTAATTGAAATATCGTGAGGATGACTTTCTCTCATTCCTGCGTTTGTAATTCTCACAAAGTTTGCAGTTTGCAAATGATCCATTGTTGATGAACCACAATAACCCATCCCCGCTTTTAATCCACCAACCAATTGGTAAATTACTTCGCTTAAATGTCCCTTATAAGAAACAGTTCCAACAATACCTTCAGGAACCAATTTGGCAACTTCATCTTCTGCATCTTGGAAATAACGGTCTTTACTCCCTTCTTTCATCGCTTCAATAGAACCCATACCACGGTATGATTTCACTTTTCGGCCATCGTAAAAAGTAGTTTCTCCTGGACTTTCTTCAGTTCCAGCGAACAAACCTCCCGCCATGATGGTATTGGCACCCGCTACAAGAGCCTTAACCATATCTCCGCTGTATCTAATTCCACCATCTGCAATCACTGGAACACCCGTTCCTTTTAATGCTTCAGCAGCTTCCATAATTGCGGTTAACTGAGGCATTCCTATTCCGGCAATGATACGCGTTGTACAAATACTACCTGGGCCAACACCCACTTTTACCGCATCGGCACCTGCTTCAGCCAAAGCTTTTGCGGCAGCACCTGTTGCAATATTTCCAGCAATAATTTGCAAATTTGGATACGCTTTTTTCACTGCAGAAACTTGATCTAAAACTCCTTTAGAGTGACCGTGAGCCGTATCAATTGCAATTACGTCAACCCCAACTTTCACCAAGGCTTCTACCCTTTCCATTGTATCGGCAGTAACACCTACCGCGGCACCAACAAGTAAACGACCGTGTGTATCTTTTACAGCTTTTGGATAGTTTTTAACTTTTTGAATATCTTTAAAAGTAATTAACCCTTGTAAAACTTGATTTTCATCTACAATAGGTAATTTCTCAATTTTATGTTTTTCAAGAATTTCTTGAGCACCTTTTAAATCAGTACCATGTGGCGCTGTAATTAAATTATTGGTTGTCATTACAAGGCCCACCAATTTGGTTAAATCTTTTTCAAAACGCAAATCGCGATTTGTAATAATACCCACCAATTTATTGGCACCGTCTATTACTGGAATTCCACCAATACGGTTATCTTTCATCAATTGCACCGCGTTAGCCAAAGTTGCATCGGCAGTAAGTGTAATTGGATCGAGAATCATTCCACTTTCAGAACGTTTCACTTTTTTTACTTCTTCAGCTTGACGCTGAATAGTCATGTTTTTGTGAATAATTCCAATTCCACCTTCTCTTGCCATGGCAATCGCCATTTTGCTTTCTGTAACTGTATCCATTGCAGCAGCAACGATAGGTACATTTAGGCGCAGGCCTTTGGTAAATTGGGTACTTGTATCGGCTTCACGGGGCAACACTTGTGAATGGCGTGGCACAACGAGTACGTCGTCAAAAGTTAATCCTTCTAAAATAATTTTGGGGGAATTGTTGGTGTTAGACATAGCAAATAACAATTAAAAAGTATGGTGGTTATTTGCGGTGCAAAGATAGGAATAAATTTGTAAATCCCATAAATTTGTTGGATAAATATCTAAAAGTAGAAAAAAATGGCAAACTTTAGCACCAAATACCTTGGCAATTTACGTTGCGAAAATACACATATACAAAGTGGTACAATAATTCATACCGATGCCCCAACCGACAATCTGGGTAAAGGCGAAGCATTCTCTCCTACCGATTTGTGCGCATTGAGTTTAACCACTTGTATCATGACAACAATGGGAATATATGCGCAACTCAAAGAAATTGAAGTTCTTTCTATTTCTGCTGATACAAATAAAATCATGGGTACAGAACCCCGAAGAATTGCAAGAATTGAAGCCACTATTCGCATCCAATTGGGGCAAAACGGAACAGACCGCCAGCGCGAAGGATTAGAACGCGTTGTAAGAAGTTGCCCTGTTTCAAAAAGCTTGCATCCAGAGATTGAGCAAGACGTAAAAATCGAATGGATCTAATCTGTTTTGTGGAATATTTATGCATAAATCCTAAGCAATAATTTCAACCTTAGCACTGAAATTTGCATTGATATAACACATGGAAAATCCACAGATTCAAAACATTCAAAATTCTATTCAGTCTTTACGTAATGAAATCATTCACCACAAACTTTATTCAGTAATTGAGGATATCGAAGACCTTAAAATCTTCATGAAGCATCATGTGTTTGCAGTGTGGGATTTTATGTCACTGCTTAAGTCCCTCCAAAACAACCTGACTTGTACCACAATTCCTTGGATACCAACTGGAAATGCCAATACACGTTATTTAATTAACGAAATTGTTGTGGGTGAAGAATCTGATGTGGATCAGTTTGGCAACAGAATGAGTCATTTTGAATTGTATTTGCAATCAATGAAACAATGCGGCGCTGAATCATCCCAAATTGAAATGTTTATAGATCATTTAATTCAAAACAAGAATTTGAAAGATGCTCTTACCGAATCTAAGGCGCCTAAAAGTGTTGAAGATTTTGTAAACTTTACTTTTAGCGTAATTCACAGCAATAAACCTCATTTAATGGCGGCTGTTTTTACTTTTGGAAGAGAAGATTTGATTCCAGGTATGTTTATTTCAATGATTGAGGACATTTACAAACGAATTCCAGAGAGTATTTCAATATTTAAATACTATTTGGAGCGACATATTGAAGTTGATGGTGATCATCATAGCCATTTGGCATTAGAAATGACACGTGACTTATGTGGCACCGATGAATCATTGTGGGAAGAAGCCAACGAATTCACTAAATTATCGTTGCAACACCGCATAGGTTTATGGAATGGCGCCTACGATGAAATAATGCTCAGAAAAGCATAATTTTTATTGGGTATTAATCCCAAACTTTTTTCGGACATTTGAAAAAGTTAATCCTAATCAAATGAAAATCATAGCCGAAACTTCACGACTCATTTTGAGGGACATTGAATTGTATGATGCAATTGATTTATTGGAAATGGATTTGGATGAACGCGTAACCAAATATACCGGACAAAATCCAATTTGCAGCATTGAAGAAGCCAACGATGTTGTTCAATTTATTTTAAACCAATACGCCGAAAATGGTGTTGGGCGTTGGGCGGTTATTGAAAAACAAAGTGGTGATTTTTTAGGCTGGACTGGTCTCAAATTCCACAAAGAAATGGAAAACAACCACATTAATTATTACGATTTGGGTTACCGATTTAAATTCAAACATTGGAATAAGGGTTATGCAACCGAAGCGAGTTTGGCATGCTTAAAAATTGGATTTGAGCAACTCAAAATCCAGGAAATTATTGCCATGATTCATCCTGGAAATTTAGCATCGATGTCTGTTGCCGAAAAATGTGGTTTTGATTTTGTTGAAACTTTTTCTTCTGAAGATTCAGAATGGAATTGGTTGAGAAAAGTCAATAATTAAGCACTTCAAAATACTTTTAATCAGCGCTAAAAAAACCGTAATTTTCATTTGTAAAAGAAAATTATGACATTCTTAAAACAAAACATATTGTTTTATTTACAATATCTATTTACATTTGTAAAAACAAGAACTAAAAAAATTAAACAACTATGAACAAAACTACTTTCTCATCACTCATTAAAACTGGAGTAATGGCCATGGGATTCATCGCTATTTCTTCATTGAGTGCACAATTCCAAGGTGATTGGAAATTTACACCTAAGGCTGGAGCCATGGGTGTTGGTCCTGCTAAAGGTGACATCAGCTGGTGGTCAAATTCTGACGCTGAAGTTACTGGCGCTAGAGCTTGTCAATTCGATGATTTATTCCAATTCAATGCAGATGGAACATTCAAAAACATCATGGGAACACAAACCTATGTTGAAGGTTGGCAAGGTGGAACCGGTTGTGGTAGCCCAGTTGCTCCTCACGACGGTTCTAACACGGGTAAATGGAGCTATGACAATGCAGCTCAAACTTTAACCATTATTGGTAAAGGTAACTTCGTTGGTATTCCTAAAGTATACACTGGTGGCGAGCTTTCTGCTCCATCTGGTGCAAAAGACACCATTGTTTACCAAGTAACTACTATGACTGCTAACAGCGTTATTTTGGATATTCCAATTGCTGGTGGTGCTTATTGGAGATTTGAATTGAGCAAAGAAATGCCTGCAATTGATCCTACTGGTAACTGGAACTTGGCTCCTAAAGCTGGTTGCATGAAAGTTGGTCCTGCTAAAGGTGATTATAGCTGGTGGGGATTACCTGCTGGTGACTTAACTGTAAGAGCTTGCCAAATGGACGACAGATTTGTATTCAATGCTGACGGTACTTTCGAAAACATTATGCAATCTGAAACTTGGAGAGAAGGTTGGCAAGGTGCTGATGGTTGTGGTGCTCCAGTTGCTCCTCACGATGGAAGCACTGTAGGTAAATGGATTGCTGACAAAAACAGCGGTACTATCATGATCATTGGTAAAGGTTTATTCATTGGTATTCCTAAAGTATACAACGGTGGTGAATTGTCTAAACCAACAGATGCAAAAGATACCATTATTTATCCTGTAACAATCAAAAACGATACTATGGTAGTTGAAATTGCAATTGCTAACGGTGCTTATTGGTACTTTGAATTGGTAAGAAGTGCAGCTCCTGTAAGTGGTGTTGCTACTTTGAACAACGGTGTTAAGGTTTATCCTAACCCAACTTCAGGTACTATCAATATCGAAATGGCTAACAGTGCTGCTATCAAAAACGTAGAAATTTTCAACACTATCGGAATGCGCGTTATGCAAGTTTCTAATGCTGGAAACATCAACGTAGCTGCATTGCCAGTTGGAACATACTTCTTGAATGTTACTACTGCAAACGGTGTTAGCACTTCTAAATTTATCAAACAATAATATT
>CANFVI010000088.1 GCA_947450405.1 Flavobacteriales bacterium | reverse complement strand
TTCCTCATTGTAGCACAATATTCCGAGAGACCAGCTGTTTGTATTCATCTTCAAAGGATTCAAAGTTATTGAACTTATTTTAGACTAAGAAAAAATCTTTGGTAAAATTCTGTTTGCAAATAATTCTGCGGGTTGTAATATTGTAATTATGGAAATTTTAAACAAAGAAACCCCTTACCATTGCTTGAAAAATGTGCAAGTAGGTCCGAATACCAAGATTTTTCAATTTGTAAATGCCTACAATTGTATTATTGGCGATGAAACCAAAGTGGGTGCCTTTGTTGAAATTCAAGGTGGTGTGAAAATTGGAAACAGATGTAAAATTTCTAGCCATAGCTTTATTTGTGAAGGGGTAGAAATTGAAGATGGTGTTTTTGTGGGACATTCTGTAACCTTTATCAATGACCGCTTTCCGAAAGCTGTTACCGAAAGTGGTGAATTGAAAACCGCCGATGATTGGATTATGGAAAAAACCCTCATTAAAAAAGGAGCTTCCATTGGTTCTGGTTCTACCATAATGAGCAACATCACCATTGGTGAAAACGCAATAGTGGGTGCTGGGTCTGTAGTAACCAAAGATGTTCCTGCCGGCGCTACGGTAATTGGAAATCCTGCAAGAATTTACGTTAAAAAATAATTACACTGGAAAGGTTGTCCAACAGGCAATCATTGTACCTTCAAAAGTATAATGCACTAGCATTGGGGTTGTTTGTCCCAATAAAAAGTTTGCCGATATAACGCCTACTGAGCCTATTTCAAATGGCAAAATTTGCATATGTTTTTGAAAATCAACTTCTTTTCTGCCGTAAGACTTATAAATAGCCTCTTTTGCGCTCCAAATAGCCAATAAATAGGGGAGTTCATTTTCTGATGGAATAAATGCAAATTCATCTTCCCTGCAAAATTTTTGTTTGATTGTTGCAAGTTGTGGTCTTAAATGTTCCACATCTACACCTATTTTAAACTGTGAATGTTCCCCCCAAAAAAGAATATTTTTGGTGTGGCTGTAATTGATATGATTAGTGTTTTCAACCAAGTAAGGCTTTCCAAAATCGTCTTTTTGTAATTCAGCATTGGGATGTAATAACCCAATAATCTCTGTTATAGCTAATTTTTCAAGATCCCTAGCACTGTGTTTTGTTCCGTTTTCTGCGTAAATTTGAGAACTGTCGTTTTGTATTTCCCACAAATACAACTTTGCCCCTGAAGTACAATCCCAGTTTTTAATAAACGCCATGCCTACAAAGTTACAAGTTTCTTTGGTTCAGAATTACAACGGACATAAACAATCGGTTTATTGTTTGTGTAATGATGATAATGGTGGTTTTTTTTCGGGGGGATCAGATGGCTATGTAATTCATTGGCCGCAAGGAAATAACAACGAAGGGAAATTATTTGCAACGCTGCCAGAAGCCATCTATTCTATGGCGGTTTTACCCAAACTCGCTATGATTTTGGTTGGAGGGCAATCTGGAACCATGTATTATTTAAAACAAGGAAATGCTCCAATATCTCAAAAGTTACACACCAAAGGTGTTTTTGGGATCCACGTGCTTTCTGAGGATAAGATACTCACTGTTGGTGGTGACGGTACTTTGATTGTTTCAGATTGGTATACCCGAATTCATAAATCCATTCGGCTTTCGGAACAAAGTTTAAGAGCCATTCATTATTCAAAATCAATGGTTTATGTTGCAAGTTCAGATGGCAATATTTATATTTTGAATGAGGATTTAGAAATTCAGGAATCCAGAAAAGCGCATGGAAATAGTGTTTTTGCATTAGAAACGGTGAATGATTATTTAGTTTCCGCCGGTAGAGACGCAAAATTGAAAGTTTGGGATTCAGAAGGCAAAAATTCATATACCCTAGATGCTCATTGGTTTACCATTCATGCAGTAAAATCCAATCCCGCAATGTCGTTTTTAGCTACCACAAGCATGGATAAAACAATTCGTTTGTGGAATGCACATGATTTTTCTTTACTGAAAGTAATTGACAATGTGAAATTTGAAGGACACAAAAGCTCAGTAAATGGTTGTGTATGGTTAAGTGACACAATGTTTGTTACTTGCAGCGACGACACAAGTATAAAGTGTTGGCAAATAAATGAACCACACAAGATATAGTTTCAACTTTGAATTGTAATTTTGCGGCAGAATGAGAATTTTGTTGCTGTTTTTGGTATCGTTTTTTGTGTTTGATAAAGCTAAAGCAATCCATGCTTTGCCAGATTCAACAACTACCGATACCAGTACGTTCAAAACCCCAACCGATAACCATCATTGCTACCGTTACATTTTTATGCAATCGGGTATTAGTTTGCCCGCAAAAACCCTGTATTATCATAATTTCAATTTCTTTATGAATGATTTCCAATATGGAATCACCAATAATTTAAATGTTTCTGCTGGTGTAGTTTTGCCGTTGTATTTTTATGTTTCTCCTAAATATTCTGTAGACGTTGAAAATAACCAACGACTATTAATTGGTGATATTGCAATAACAAGTGCGTTTTTAAAAGAACCGCACAAGGCAAAAATGAATGTATTGTATGCAGGATATTCATTCGGTGATGATTACGATCATTTTACCGTTTGTATGGGTTATTTTACCGCGAACTTTTCTCCTGATGCATCTCTCATGTATAATATTGGGGGAAGTAAAAAATTGACTCCAACCGTATATCTCATTGGAGAACTATGGTTTAATCAAGGAAATCAAAAAATTGCAAATGTATCACAGTGGGAATTAGATGAAAATGGCAATAAACAATTGGTTGATCCTTCAAATCCTTTAGCATCTCCATATAAAACAACCACCAATAATAAGATTGTCAATAGAACTACGCTTTTTGCAAATATTCAATTACGCTTAATTAGCAACAAAAACGACACCAAGAGTTGGTCGTTTGGATTGGCCTATTATTCTAATTTTGGAGGGGAATATGATGTTCAAAATAGTGATGGAAGTATGCAGCACTTAACGAACTATTTTAGTTTCCCGGTTCCTAGTATTAGCTTTACCCAGAAAATTGGCAAAGTTGAACCTAAGTTGAGATTTTAAGTCGGTATTCATTTTCCTTTTAAAAATCTTATATTTGCCCCATGATTTTATCTGATTCACGTATACTTGAAGAAATGGAGAAAGGAACAATTGTTGTCACTCCATACAATAGGGATTGTTTGGGTAGCAACAGTTATGATGTGCATTTGGGTAAATATTTGGCGTTGTATACCGATACGGAATTAGATGCAAAAAAACACAATACCATTGAACATTTTGAAATACCGGAAGAAGGCTTCGTGTTAATGCCAGACAAGTTTTACTTGGGAGTTACCGAAGAATACACAGAAAGTCATGCGCATATTCCTTTTTTGGAGGGAAAAAGCAGCACCGGCCGATTGGGTATTGATATTCATGCAACAGCAGGAAAAGGTGATGTAGGGTTCTGCGGAAACTGGACCTTAGAAATTTCTGTAAAAATGCCAGTTAGGGTGTATGCAGGAATGCCAATTGGACAGTTGATTTATTTCCCTGCCGATGGTGAAATCTTAGTCCCTTATAACAGTAAGAAAAATGCAAAATACAGTGGTCAACCTAACCGACCTGTAGAAAGCATGATGTGGAAAAACAAGTTCTAATCAACTTGAAATAAAAATCCCCCTCCATAGCATTGGAGAGGGATAAACCAAATTTAATAGCATATGAAAATTTTCAAACGGCTATTTGGTTACAAATTTCGATAGTAATGGTGTACTAAAATTAAAATTTCGGTTAACTCTGTATAATAATCGTTAATCCTATATTTTTCTTTTCATTCCTTGGCTTTCAATAATTGATTCCTCTAATTTTTCGAGAATATTGAAAACAGCAGGACAAATTTCTGCGTTTTTTGCACCCAAATGCAAGTATGTATGCATCTTTCGGTGATTGGTATGTGGGTAATCTCTGCAAGCTTTAGGACGATCATCATATACGTGACAGTAGTTGTCGTTTCCTAAGAATGGGCAAGGTGCCGATTTTAAAGCATAAATGCCATCGGTATCCATAAATAAGTACTTTTCAATAAAAGCACCTGGTTTCATTTTAAGTGCAATACTCAAACGTTCAATGTCTTTATCAAAAAACATTGGGCTGGTTGTTTTGCAGCAATTTCCGCAATCGAGGCAATCTATTTTTTTAAATGCTTCATTGTGGTATTTCCCAAAAATCTCATCTAAATCTTTAGGTGGCTTGGCTTTGAGTTTCAAAAGCATAGCCTTCAATGGTTTACCCCATTGTTTTACGCGTAATGGCAATTCAGAAGGGGAGAGTAACATATTAATATTGGTCGTATTTTTCTAATAACTTCAAGAAAACTGCAAAGTCTTTCGGATATTCCGTTTCTACTTTCACGCGACTACCGTCGAGATCGTTGAATTCTAAACTTTTGGCATGCAAAGCAAAACGGGTAATCAAATCGGTGTCTTCGCCTGAAATCTTTCTTTTGATAGTACTCAATTTGGGGATAATACTTCTATACAGAGTGTCGCCTGAAATTTTAGCATTTTGCGAAGCCAAATGTACCCTGATTTGGTGAAGACGTCCTGTTTTAGGTTCACATTCTAGCAATGTAAAATGTTTGTATAATTTAAGAGTTTGGAAACGCGTTTGTGCGGGTTTTCCATTGATTTTATCAATTCTAATTTTACCAATTTGTTCGGTATTAATAGGCAAATCAACCCATAGATCTTCAAATGAAACCCGGCCATCGGCAATGGCATGGTACTTTTTTTGCACCGTGCGGTGTTCAAATTGAATTGTCAAATGTTTGAAAGCTTCTAAGTTTTTGGCAATGAGCAATGCCCCAGAAGTTTCACGGTCAATTCTATGACACAATATAGCATCAGGCCAAAAACGGCGGCTCCAATCCATCACAGACTCGGCGGTAAATTTACCTCTTTCTGGTAAAGACGGAACAAATGGTGGTTTGTTAATTACCAACCATTCATCGGTTTCCTTTACAATGGTAATTGTATGTTTTTGGCTCATTCGTTTCTAAGGCTTAATCGAATTCTGGTAAGTACCATTTTTGTTTGTTGTGGGAAATCTCCGTCCATCATCCATTTATAGTAACTCGGTTCGTTTTTGAGTATTTCTTTCACCGATTTTCCACGGTGTTTACCAAAGTTAAATACTGTTTCGCCTTTATTATCAATAATTAAGCGACCTGCAAGGTCAGCCAAATTACTTTGACCACTCATTTTATGTAGTCCTTCAATATCATGAGGGATATCATCGTAGCGTTCAATTTGAGCTTTTAAAACTTGCCAAGTGGCAACAGTATCGGCTTCAGCTGAATGCGCATTTTCTAGGTCTTGTTCGCAATAAAATTTAAGCGCTGCTTTTAAATTACGAGGTTCCTTAAAATGGTAAATTCTTTGGGCGTCAATAAATTTGCGTTTTTCAATATCAAAATCGATTCCTGCACGGTAGAATTCTTCTACAAGCAAGGGGAAATCAAATTTGTTGGAGTTAAATCCCCCAAAATCACAATCTTTCAAAAAGGTATTTATTTCAGGGGCAAGCGTTTTGAAAATGGGTTTATCTATCACATCTGCGTCGTAAATTCCATGTACTTCACTGGCCCCGGAAGGGATTGGCATTTCAGGATTCACGCGGTAGGTACGAATTTCTTCTTGCCCATCGGGGTTAACCTTTAACATGCAAATTTCTACAATACGGTCTGCTGTAACACTTATGCCAGTAGTTTCCAAATCGAAGACCACCAAGGGGCGTTTTAATTGAAGTTTCATTCTTTGTTTTTTAATAAATCTGGTCGCAATTTTTCTGTTCTTTCAATAGATTGTTCGAAGCGCCATTCGTCAATTAATTTGTGATTTCCGCTCAAAAGAACACTCGGAACCGTTAGGTTTTGGAATGATTCAGGGCGGGTATATAAAGGTGGGGCAAGCAGATTGTCTTGAAACGAATCTGAAAGTGCAGATTCTTCATTACCAATAACACCTGGTATAAGTCGAACAATTGCGTCTACAATTGCACAAGCTGCAATTTCTCCTCCGCTAAGCACAAAATCGCCCAGTGAAATTTCTTTGGTTACATAAATATCGCGGATACGTTGGTCAATGCCTTTATAATGTCCACAAATAAAAATTAGATTATCAACCAAAGAGAGGCTATTGGCCATTTTCTGATCAAAAGTTTCACCATCGGGGGTGAGGTATATAATTTCGTTGTACTGGGTTTCTTTTTTGAGGGACTCGATACATTGTGCAAGAGGTTCAGGCATGAGCACCATGCCGGCACCTCCGCCAAATGGACTGTCGTCTATTTGTTGGTATTTCCCTGATCCATAATCGTGTAGATTATGGAAATTGATTTCCACAAGACCTTTGTTGACCGCTCTTTTGGGAATGCTATTTGTAAGCGGGCTAATGAGTAAATCTGGTACTGCTGAAATGATATCAATCTTCATATTCTTCTGGATTTATAAGTCCTTCAGGAAGTGTCATTTTCAAAGTTCGTAAATCTTCGTTAAAATTGATAATCCAATCTTCAATTAAAGGGATTAAAATTTCGCGATTTTCGCCAATAACCACGAGCATAGGATGTCCGGGGTATTCTTCAATTGCTTTGATATCGCCAATGAGGTGATCAAATTGGTCGTATAGCACAAAACCTTCTAACCCATTTTGATTAGGTGAATCGTGGTCAATATCAAATGCAATTGCAATTTCTTTACCCACAAGGTCTAAAGCTTGTGTTTCAGAATCTACAAATTGCAGTTTCACAATTTGTTTTGTTGAGTTGAGGGATTCAATAAGAAAGGGGACACCTTTTTGGTCGATTATGACAAAAAGGTAATCCCCTTCATAGATTTCATCGTAGAACGATGAAATGATTGAAATATTTAAATTGCCTTTAAACCCGTGTTTGGAAACGATTTTCCCAACGA
>CANFVI010000087.1 GCA_947450405.1 Flavobacteriales bacterium | reverse complement strand
TGAGGGACATTTTACAGATAATTTTATTAATTTGCAGCCATGTATTCTCGCAACGGATTTTTATTTGCTGCTGTGATGGTTCTATTCATTGCCATCTTTGGGGTTTCTTGTGAAAAGGAATCTACAAACACACTTCAACCATTGCCCCCTAAAATTGAGCGAAAATTCAAAATTAAAAAGTGCTATACCTATGATTATACAGACACTGGCGGATATGAATTAAGTAATATCAACACGAAAGTTTACAATGCCAAAGGGTATATTTTAGAATCCTTCGATTCTATATTTAAAGGAAATCAATATCAATACAGTACTGCAATTGTGTATACTTTTTTTGGAAGCGATTCTATCCATGAAGCGCATCAAACCAATGGAAATACGAATTTTACTTACTACCATTACTTCAGCAACAAACAGTTAAATTCAACCTTTATTGAGGGAACCTGGATGTATTTTGCTTATTATGGCGAGTACATGGTGAAAATGGTTTTGCCGGATGGTCCCAGCAATCCACTGGATGTGTATGCGTATTATTGGGACAAAACTGGAAACATGACCCAAATCAAGAACAACGGCTATTTGTGGCAAGAATTTGAGTATACGAACATTGTAAACCACAACAACGATGGTGAATTTTGGGAGTCGGGACGTAATTCTGCCAACCATCCCTCAAAAACAACCTACTACGAAACAGAGTCAGGCGCAGTTAGATACACCATTGATCACGATTACCGCGTTACCGCCGACGGCTTTGTAGACACCTGCTACATGACCAAAACCTTCTTTTTACCCCGCAGCTCAGTTGCCAAAAGGAAACTGGTTTATGTAAGGTGAGGGGAGAGTTTTTTTAACGGTTTTTTCTCTCTTGAAATGAACTTCTTTACTTTATGTGATATTTCGGCTTGAGAATTGTTTGAATTGATTTTTGCTTTTATTTCAAAGGTTATATTGTAGGCATCTTGGATTTTAGCCAGGGTGTGCAGGTTGATTAATTTATCACCTCTGTACAATTGAGTAATAAAGCTCGCTGATGTGTTAATTGCTTGGGCTAAGTCCTTTTTTTTGAGTGGTTTTTCCGGGTTCAACTTTTCTAACACATTTAAAAAGCGAAACATAATCATTTTGGCTTCATGTTCGAGCTCTTCTTCTTTACTTTTTTCGGTGAAAACACTTTCAAACTCTGGATCTATATTGTATTTGTCCTTAAATTTCATAACTATATTTCGCTACTTTTTCAATTAAATTGATTTGTTTTTGACTCAACTTCTTTGTTTTCTTTTTTTCATATAATACCGCAGCAACAACAATAAATGTACCTTTTGAAGAATGAATTTCTTTGCAATATATTCTGTCATTGTCTTGACCTTTGAAGAATTTCATTGCTGTAACATCCTTACATTTAGTATTTATTTCCTCTTTATCATAAACCTCTGTGTTTCTATGATTGTTTAAAATAATTTCAGCAATAAATTTAAATTTCTTTCTATGTCGTTCATCTCTTTGTAAATATGCAATAATTTCATCCTTGTTTTCTTCGTCAAGGTAAATTGCTCGTTTTCCATCTTTGGAGCCGATTAGATAATTACAATTTCTTTTCAATTTCAAAATTAAGCTATAGGTTAACAAAAAGCAAATCGAAAGAGTTAAATTTATTAAGATGAATAAAGTTTAACTTCAACATGATTTGAGATTCTAATTTATTTCAGCTATCTACTGAAGAAAAATTAGACCTAGTACAAAAATAATTGAATGTTATTGATTAGTAATTGGCTGGCAATGTCCACCGGGAAATATTTCCCTTAATTTATTTGCAAAAAATGCGAAATTAAATTACGAATTAGGATAGATGAATTTCTATTTTCAATAAATACAAACTTACCAAACAAAGACGAAATAGTGTATTTTGGATTTATCAGTATTGTTTTTTTTGAGGGACGTTTTATCGATTGCAGGTATGAAGCGGAATAAATTTATCTTTCTCGCCACTTGCTTTCTAACCCCATAAAATCTTCCAAATGAAAAACATTGTTTGAATGCGCAAAGAGAACGGTGCGATCATCCACAATGGTATACTTCTTTCTCTTATCAACCGATAATTTCTGTATCTCAGGGAAATACTTTAGAGGAACAATAATCACTCTGCCATCTTCAAGTTTCAGGGATATTTTCCCTGCAATATCAAAATTGATTTTTTCGATCGCCATTTTAGAATTTTCAAATGTCATTGGTCTGTTATTTTAATAAGAAGAAATTTTAGACATTACGAAAATAGGGTTTAAAATTTACAAATTCAATCACCCTACAAAGTTAAACCCACTAAATTTCCGGCCCCAAATTCAATGGAAAATACCCCTTTTATTATTTGCAGTTTTCGCAAATTGAAACTCGTTTGAATTCAGGCCCTAGTTTTTTTGTGGGACGTTTTAGCGTTTGCGGGGTTGCAAATATGAGTATAATCTTGAAATTATTCTTTATCAATGGTTCTAAAATTTTAATAAATTTAGCAATGATTTTGTTATTGTAGGGGTTAAGATTTAAATAATGGTAATTCCAAATGCCATTATTTGCGTTTGATTTAATTAGTTTTTCGATTTTTAAATCGAGATTGAATTTGATAATATTATTAACTAAACTATATTGCAGTTTGTAAATAATAAATAATGATTACTTCAACATCAGATGCAATTAAAAATTTCATCAAAAAGAGAATTAGACAAAATCAAAATTTGGAAGATTTAGATATTGTAAAAGACATTTTAGATAATACAGATAGTTTTGATGATTTTTTTGAATATTTAAAAATGATTGAGCCTGATGATATTACATTTCAAGAAGACCAAGATAAATTTGCCAAGCGAGAATTAGAAGGATTTTATTCTCTTATAAAAGATCGTAATTCAAGAAAAAACGCAACTATTGTTGAAACTCAATATTCAAACAATACTGTACTTTCGATCCCCGGTTCGAATGATGAAAATAATTTCTCCAAATACATCAATAATATATTGATTCAACGTAAAAATGATCTTGATTCTGTCAATCAGTTAAAAAATGAATGTGAAACCATTGTAAATTTATTGCCTACGATAAATGATTCGAACGATAGGATTGGTTTGGTAATTGGAAAAGTTCAAAGTGGAAAAACTTCAACTTTCAATGGATTAATATCTGCAGCAATTGATCTTAAATATAATGTTATCATTATTGTTTCCGGATTAAAAGAAAATTTGCGAGCTCAGACTCAAAAGAGGTTTGAGTCTGATGTAGTTGACATTTTACAACCATCTGATAATCATGAAAACAGCAATGTTCATTTTATTTCTCTTACATCAGTTGATCGTGCATCTCAAAACTTTACTCCTGGAAATCGTATTTTTGGAAACTTAACTAGCACTAATCCATCAAATGTAGTTTATGGTGTGTATCTTAAAAATGGAAGTAATCTAAGAAAATTAATTAAGAAAATACAGAATACTAATCAAAATTATCTCAAAAATATCAAAGCATTAATAATCGATGATGAGTCAGATGAAGCAACTCCTAATACTAGTGGTGATATAAATAATCCTGTAACAATTAATCGATTACTTAGGCTTTTAAGGATATCACTAAATAAGGCAACCTATTTACAATTTACGGCAACTCCATTTGCTAATATTTTAAATGAGATGGGGGATATTACTTTGTATCCTAGGAATTTTATCCATGTTTTGGATACGCCTAAAAAGTATTTTGGTCCTTTACAATTATTCGGTGATCCTGATTTAAATGAAGAAGAAGAAAATTATGTAGATCCATTAGATGTAATTAGATATGTTCCTGATTTGGAATTAAAAGAAATTCTTGAAATAAGTAATTCCAATGATTTTGAAAATAAAAACTTATTGAAATTACAGGAAAGTTTATTGTGGTTTTTTATTTCTACTGCAGTTAGAAAATTTAGAGGTAGTGAGGATTTTTCAACTATGTTAATCCATACAAGCGGGCGTATTCTTAAACATCAATTACTATATGAATATACGAATAAAAAGATTGATTTTTTCAAGAAAAACACTGTTGAATTTATAGAATTATGCATAGAATTATGGGGAATTGAAAAGGATAAAATTAAATTTGAAGACTTAAATAGGGTATTCCCCGAATATGGGTTAGAATTTGATAAGGATCCTGAATTTAAAGATTTTAAAGATTATCTTGTTCCAATTTTAAATGAAACTTCAATTAGAATTGATAATGGTGACGCAGATTCAAGTATTCGCTTGAATTACGATGAAAACGCCCCAAAATACCAAATTGCTATTGGTGGTAATACATTGTCTAGGGGGTTGACGCTTTATGGTCTTACGTCATGTTATTTTGTCAGAAAAGTTTCGAATTTTGATACTTTAATGCAAATGGGTAGATGGTTTGGATATAAGATTGGTTTCGAAACACTTCCTAGAATTTGGACAACATTCGCACTAAGAGAAGGATTTAGAAACCTAGTTGCAATGGAAATTCATCTTAAAAATGATATTAAAACAAAATATTCTAATGGATTATCAACTCCTAGACAAATCGCCCCTAAAATTTTAAGAAGGCCTGATTTTCAGATCACTCGCCGAAATGCAATGCGAAGGGCCCAACTATCTGAAGTTGATTTTTCGGGCACTGCTTTGCAAACAATTATGTTTGCAAACGAAAAGTCTCAATTAACAGCGAATGAAGAATTAACTCGAGAGTTTTTAGAAGCTGTAATAAATGAAAATCCACAGATTACCGACGATATTAAATCAACACGAATTGTATTTAATAATCTTGGGTTAAATTTAGTTAAGGATTTTTTAAATAATTATCAGTCTATAGAAGATGGTAGAGGATTTAATTTGAATAAAATAAATCAATTTATAGATAAAAATCAAGATCTGTTCAATAATTGGAATGTAGCAGTAATTGGTGGTTCAAAAGAAAATTCATATTTCAACTTTGGTAAATTTACTGTGAGCAGAATGAATAGAAGTAGGATTAAAATTTTTGATAATGATATTGGTGGAAGAGTAGATAAACTCAATTTAAAAGGAATAATGTCAAAAGATGATAGTTTTATTGATATACCTGATATTCCATCTGAATTTAAAGAAACTAGAGAAAAGAGTATCCTATTTAGATCTAAAAAAAATTTACCTTCGTTACTTATAATTTATCCAATCGATAAAGATTCTAAACCAGTTTTACGAAATAGCAAATCTAGTATACAGCGTTTCGATTTGAATGCAGATGAACATTTAATTGGAATAGCTATGATACTTAACTTAGGTATTAATAAAACTGTAGACGAATATGTAAAATTAGAAATTTCGGATTTTAATGAGTATTCAGCAGAAGATAACAATGATGACGAAATTTTTACTGAGAATGAAAATGAATTAGATGAGAATTTTGAAAGTTAAACGAAATATATTTTAGCAATGATAACATTAATAGATATTGAATTAAATATCAAAAGAATTTTCAATGTTTTAGAACTTGAAAGTGAATCTGAGTCTGAGTCCTCACTGACAGATGATTTTAACGAAAAATATGTTTTTGAATTTTGGAAAAGAGGAAAATCATATTCCATTAAAATACCAATAAAAAATGATTCTACAGAAATTGTTGATTTAACTATAAATGATGGACTTTTTTATACGAAAAATGAGTCGATTGGAAGTGATGTTTTTTTAAATGTAACAGTTTTAAATACCGCGTATCGAGATTTTTATATTATGATTATATCTGATTTGGTATTCAGGTGTTTTGAAACAAATTATAATATTAATGCGATTATAGAAAGGTATCAATCATGGCGTGAATTTATTAAATTAATAAATGTTCCTAAAACAGATATAGGCCTTTGGGGGGAATTGAAATTTTTAGATTTTATATTGGTTAATGGGGTTTCCAATATTCAAAGTTGGACAGGACCTGAATTTTCTACTCATGATTTCAAAATTAAAAATCGTTTTTTCGAAATTAAAACAACATCAAATAAGTATAAAAATTTAATTTCTATAAATGGGATGTTACAATTAAACAGTAATGAAGAAACAGGGTTGTGTTTTATGCGTATAGAGAAGGATAATACCTCAGGGGAATCCTTAAAGGATTTAATAACTAAGATTTCCAATAAACTCAATTCACTAGATCAAGCTTTATTCGAGAATAAATGGAGTCGTTTTAGTAAAATTATTAATTCATCAACAGATAAATATAATTTGGTGGTAAATCAGATTTACATAGTTGATGAAAATTTTCCTAAGATTAGTCAAAATTCGTTCAAAAATGATAGGGTTCCCAAAGGGATTTCTTATATTTCATATACTGTTGACTTGAGTAATTTAGAATATATAAACACAAACGATTATTTTAATTAAATTAATAATGCTAAAATCATTAGAACTTCGTAAAGGGAATATGGTATTCAATGCTTCTGGTGCATTGCGATCTCTGAGGAATGCCAATTTACCTTTAAATGCAATACTTGTTAGGGAGTTAATTCAAAATTCTTTAGATGCAGCAAATTCCCAAGAAGTAAATATTAGTTTTAAATTACATGAAATAAGTTCCGTTAGATTATTTAATTTAATCAATTCGAAATTTGAAGATACTCCTACCAAACGTGAATTATTGAAACTGGTTCAAGAGAAAAATATTTCAAATATTTTGGAATTAGCAGATAAAGGAACAAAAGGACTCACGGGAAATATTCGAAATAAACTAAATTCATATGGTGTTAAGGGTGAGATTAGGAATAATTATTTTAATCTAATCTTTGATATAACAAGAAGCCAGACGGCTGAATATTCGGGTGGTTCTTATGGATTGGGTAAAACAATTTATTTTTTGTGCAGTGAACTTGGGTTGGTAATTTATTATTCTAGATGTCTTAATGATTATAAAAATTACGAGCATAGACTCATTATTAGTTTGATTTCAATTGATATCGAAAATAATTTAAGCCCTAATTCAACAGGTA
>CANFVI010000086.1 GCA_947450405.1 Flavobacteriales bacterium | reverse complement strand
GTTCATGATGCGCACACTCACTGCGGGTTCTTTGAGGTATTGGGTGAGTTTAGTTTGCAGGGTATCGCGCAACTGCTGTTGGGTATATCCCAACACCTTGAGCACACCCAATTTTGGAAATTCTATTTCTCCATTTTCGTCTACCAAGTAACCAAAAATACCCCCACCTGCTGATTGGGTTACATTTTGTGTTAAAGTCATTCCAGCATTGCCCGACTGCCCCCCCCCATACATGGGGTTGTTGAAAATTTGGGCACTGAGTTGGTCAACGGCATATACAAAAATGGAAAGTTGGTCCCCCCTTTGTATTACAGGGTTGGCCTGTTTCATACTTGCCTTGTAGTTGGTATCGTTGAGCCCTTGAAACATGATTTGTTGCTTGTAGTTCACGCACGATTGCATGGCAACAACCAAAAGTAGAATAATGCCCAAATGGGCAGTGGATTTATGTTTGTTTTTAAATGAAAGCATTATTATGTAGAATCTTGGTTTTGTTAACCTTGTTTTTCCAAAGAGTTACTAGCAACATTGATGCCAATATCGTTGTTTTCGTTGCTCGGATCGGTTCTTTTTTTACGCCTTGATGAAGAACGCCTCTTTTTTTGAGGCGATGGTCTTTTAAAAACAGATAAGGGGTTGCTGATTGCACTCCCTGGCATCACAAACAAAACAAGTCCCAAAATAGAAAAATAGATAGGCAATTCTTCAAATGAAAATAGGGTACCGGGCATCATTAACTCGGTCATAAACATACCGGCAATGAAGCTGATAATCAAACCTGTTGCCGATTTAAAACCACTCATTACCCACCACAACAAACTCAAGGTAATGATGACTGCCCAAAACAGGGGCCAAAAAGAAAGAAAATAACTGGGACTGAGAACGATTTCATAAGAAGTCATTTCAGGTAAAACCGTTGTCTCATCTATAGGCGGAAAAATGATAAAGAAAAGGTATTTGCCTGCAATACCTGCCAATATGAGCAGAATAGAAACGATGAAACGTAAAGGACCAATACTTTGGAAGTATTTCCTAAATTTTTTGGTTAAATCTTCTTGCTGTGCCAAACTTTTTCAAAGTTAATAGAATTTGTATAAAATTTACAAAAAATAGAGCAAAGGGTGCTGTATTTTTTGTGAGTGCATTTTTAACCCAAATTTCTTATGAGTAAACACTTTTTTTGCTGGTACTCACAACCAAGGCTTTACTTATGGGAAAGGGTATGTGCAAAAAATCAAAAACGGTGGTAATCGCAATGAGAAGTTTGTAAACTAGGCCTTCCATGCGAATGGAAGGGGCTTTTTTGCCTGCAAGCTTGGCCACGTTGTGAAAAAGGGTGTAATAACTCAAATTATGGGTTACCGCCAGCTGCCTTTTGCCAAAGGCTTTTTGCTCCAGCATCTGTATCATTTGCACACACAAATCATCTATCCAAACAAAGCCATTTCCCCCCACCGGCACAAAGGGGTTTCCGCCATTTACAATGCCCAGAAACTGATTCTGAGGTGTGTTGCCACTGCCTACGCCCAATATGATACCCGGATTAATCACTGCCACATTGAGGCCCTCTTCCTTGCCCCGCCAAGCTTCCAACTCCGAATAATACTTGCTTTTTGCGTAATCGGTGTTGTATTTCGAATCCTCCCATTCAGAATCGGTCGTAATGATATCACTGCCGGCTTTCCGCGACAGCGCCGCCACCGAACTCACATGAAGCAGTGTAGCAATACCCAACTTGATACAAGTGTTCACCACATTGGCAGTGCCCTGTATGTTGTTCTCCATCATTGCATTCCTGTCTTTTCTCTTAAAAGAAACCATGGCTGCACAATGAAAAACCGCATCTATCTCCCCCGAAAACGCCTGCAACAGCGTATCTGTATCGCACACATCTGCAACCACCCAACTCAATCGGTTTGCAATGCCCTCTTTCAACGCCTCCACATCAACCGCCACCGGCTGCGCCTCAAACAACAACTTGAGCCCATCGCTTTCCTGATTCAGGTAATGCTGCATCACGGAATCAAAGAGCTGCATGCTGCTGTGTGTGCGCTTCATTCCGACAACCTCATAGCCTTTTTCGAGCAAGTGCATACACAAATGGGCACCCAAAAATCCTGTGGCTCCGGTAACTATTGTTTTCATCTGTCTAATCCAAAAAAATAATAGACAGCCAACGTGTAACTATCTTTACCCAAGCCCAAAATACAGCCATTGGAATTTGCCAAAAGCAAGTCCGTATGTCGTTCTGCTTCCCTAGCATAAATGTTGCTAAGGTGCACAAGAATAACGGGTGTATCCATGGCTTTGAGGGTATCGGCAAGAGCGATGCTGGTATGGGTATATCCACCGGCATTGAAAATGACGCCATCAATGGATGCATCGTTTTCGGCATCCTGCAAATGATTGATCAATTCTCCCTCCACATTCGATTGAATAGCCTTTATTTCCACCTGTGGAAACTGCAATTGCAATCCCTGAATCATCTCATCCAATCCCTGCGTACCGTATATTTCGGGTTCTCGTTTCCCGAGCCAATTTAAATTGGGACCATTTAGTATTATTATTTTTTTCATTTCATTCAAAAAATAAAATTGATTAGACAGATTAGACGGGTTAGACAGATTAGACAGATTCTATATTTCTAATCTTCTTGCCTTTATGGTCTTTGTGAATAATCTTTTTAATCTACTTATTGTTGACGCTTCGCTGTTTATTTTATCCGTCTAAACATATAATCAATCTAATCAAAAAATCGGTCTAATCCGTCTAATCGGTCTAACCCGTCTAATCCAGTTTGGTTTACAAACTCTGGAATACCAATCTGCCGTGAGAATTAAGCAGATACTCTGCTGCACATCTTTCCGGATGCGGCATCATACCGAAGACGTTTCTGCCGGCATTGGTGATACCTGCGATGTTGTTGATTGATCCGTTTGGATTGGATTCGTCGGTGAGGTTTCCCTCAGAATCACAATAGCGGAAAATAACCTGGTTGTTGGCTTCAATTTGCGCCAAGGTTTCTTGGTCGCAATAGAATCGGCCTTCACCGTGTGCAATGGGAACCTGAATGACTTGGTTGTCTGTCAATTTATTGGTTACCATGCTATTGGTGGTTCCAGGAGTTAGGAACACATTCTTACAATTAAATTTGATATTGGTATTGCGCAATAGGGCGCCTGGCAACAAGCCACTTTCTGTTAAAATCTGGAAACCGTTACAGATTCCCATCACAAAACCGCCGTTGGCAGCATGCTGAGAAACAGCGTCCATAATGGGACTCAATTTTGCAATGGCACCAGAACGAAGGTAATCGCCGTAGCTGAATCCCCCCGGAATAAAAATATGGGTACACCCTTTCAAATCGCTTGATTTGTGCCAAAGTTTTTCAACAGCCTCATCCGAATACCCCGACAAAACATCAATTAGATCTTGGTCACAATTTGAACCTGGAAAAATTACCACACCGAATTTCATTCCACAAAGGTAGTAAAAGGTTTATAAAAGTTTATGAGGGTTTATAAAAGTTTATGAAGGTTCAACGTGTAATCAAAAATAAGTTATAAAATCCAGTTTTAGTTTTTTTCTATGCAAAATCAACCTTTATAAACCCTCATAAACCTTTATAATCGCTTATAAACCTTTCAATTTTAGGAATTAATTCCTAAAATTGGGTCTCCGCTTCTCTAAAAACGCCTCAGTGCCCTCCTTGAAGTCGGGGGTTTCGAAGGCGCTGCCGAATTCGTAGATTTCGCGCTGCATACCGTTTACGTTAGGACGGTAGAAGTCGCTGACGCATTTGAGTACTTTGTGCACGGCAGACGGGCTTTTCGATGCAATTTTTTGCAACAATTGCATGCAATATTCCATCAATTGGTCTTGTTCAACCACGTGGTTTACCAATCCCAAGTGAAGTGCCGTTTGTGCGTCGATGGCATCGCCGGTAAGTAAAAGTTCTAGGGCTTTCCCTTTTCCAATGAGTTGTATGAGTCGTTGGGTACCGCCGTAACCTGGAGGCACACCGAGGTTGACTTCAGGCTGACCAAATTTGGCGTTTCCACTGGCAATTCTGAGGTGACAGGCCATTGCGAGCTCACATCCCCCACCCAATGCAAAGCCATTGACAGCAGCGATGCAAATTTTATTTCCATCTTCAATGGTGTTCATCACATCGTGACCATCGGCGCTCATTCTGGTAGCTTGCTCTTCGTTGAAGTGGGCAAACTCAGAGATATCGGCACCGGCGGCGAAGGCTTTTTGTCCCGCACCGGTAATGATCATTCCGTACACAGAATCATCTTCATTGGCAATGGTAACGGCCTCTTTGATTTCACGGAGGGTATCGATTGTGAGTGCATTCAATTTGCTTTCACGGTTGATGGTAATGATGGTGATGTTATTTAGGGTATGGGTTGTGATGTTCATTTTTTTCTTACAAAAGTAAGAAAAAAAAGTTTAGGGTTTAGATGCACTTCGTGCGTTTAGTGTTTAGATGCACTTCGTGCGTTTAGTGTTTAGATGCCTTCGGCGTTTAGGGTTTAGATGCCTTCGGCGTTTAGGTTTTAGGGTTGTTTTATGGTTTCCCTAAACCCTAAACACTAAACACTAAACGCGTTTACGCTTCTAAACCCTAACCCCTAAACGAGCGAAGCTCTCCTAAACCCTAAACACTAACCACTAAACGAGCGAAGCTCTCCTAAACCCTAATTTTTAAACGTTTATTTTTTAGGGGTAATATGAGATTGTCAGGTATCGTTCTTTACTATGAAACGAGAATATTCATTTGAAAAACTTGATGTGTGGAAAAATGCCAAAGCATTGAATGTAATAATTTTTAAAACAACAAAACAATTTCCAAGTAAAGAATTTGAAATAAAATCACAAATTAACAGAGCTGCATTTTCGATTTGTGCAAATATTGCAGAAGGTTCAGGACGTAAGAAAGGAAAAGACCAAGCACTATTTTATAAAATTGCCTACTCTAGTAACCTCGAACTAATAAATCATTGTATTTTATGTGTTGAATTCGAAATGTTAGAATTAGATATTTTCGAAAATCAAATTAAACCATTGGCAGATACAATCAATAAACAATTGAGTGGTTTATATAAATATTCAATTGGAAGCACAAACGGTGTACCTTCTTAGGGTTTAGAAGCACTTCGTGTGTTTAGGGTTTAGATGCCTTCGGCGTTTAGGGTTTAGGGTTAAATCAAATTTAGAAACCGTTTCCAAACGACCGGCAGGTCTTCTAAACACTAAACCCTAACCTCTAAACGCGTTTACGCTTCTAAACACTAACCCCTAAACGAGCGAAGCTCTTCTAAACATTAGAATTATAAAGGTTTATAAACCTTTTTAATTCTAATCCCACTAACCTCTCTTCCTACAAAATCATCGAGGGTAATGATGAATTTTGGGAAATTGTCTTTGATACTCAGCAGCGAGGCAAATTCCCTTTCGCGGGTTGTTTCATCAAATAAGCTGAATGAAACTTGGTAATATTCGGTTTTGTCTCCTTTTGTTGCCACAAAATCAACTTCTTTGTTTCTTGATGTTCCGCAGTAAATTTCAAATTCACGGTGTCTTAATTCCAAATAAACCAAATTTTCCAATTGGTAACCATAACCGGTTAACATGCTGCCAAATAAATAATTACAGAACGATAAGTCGTTTAAATAATACTTAGATGTGCCTGAAAGGACTTCTTTTCCGGCCAAATTATATCGGTCACAACGATGTATTACAAAAGCATCTTCCAAGTAAGAAATATATTGAGACACGGTTTGGTAATTGGTGTTTCTATTCTGGCCTTTAAAGTATTTTACCAAGCTCTGAATCGACACCAAATTCGATATATTGTTTGCAAGAAAAATAAAAATGTCTTTCAGCAAAACAACATCGCGCACGTTTTGGCGGCCTACAATGTCCCTCAAAATGATGGTGTCGTAAAGCGATTGCATATAGTTTCGCTTGGAATCTTCATCGGGCAAATTCAACAATTCAGGCATTCCTCCGGACGACAAAAATTGAATATAACTTTCTTTGTTTTGAGAGATATTTTGTATTTCACAAAATTCAGCAAACACATAGGGCAATACCAGAAATTGGATGTATCTACCAGATAAATGCGTTGCCAATTCACCCGATAATAATTTAGAATTGGACCCGGTAATGTATACAGAAGTTTTTCTGGTAAAATCCTGCGACATTGCATTTACAGCGCGTTCCCATCCCTCAATATTTTGAACTTCATCAATAAAAACATGATATCCGGCATTGCCATCAACATTAGAAAAGACGGTATTTACAAAGTTGACCAAATCAGACGGAGTTTTAATAAAATCGTACTCCAGATATTCCATATTGATATAAAGCGTTGCTTTTCTGTCGACGCCTTTTTCGATAAGATTTTTAATCAGTTGACGCAAAATATAACTTTTTCCCACGCGGCGCTGTCCTACCAAAACCCTTACTAGCTGGGTATCGTCGTATTTGGTAATGCGTTGCAAATATTGTTGGCGCAAAAATCCGGTATGAAGGTCGGATTTCCAGAAATTAAACCGCTCAACTTTGGCAATATTTTCAATCATAAAACAAAATTAACACATTTTTGCAATATTTTCAAACGTAAAGCAAAAAGCACTTCGTGCATTTAAAGATTAGACGGGTTAGACAGATTAGACAGATTAGACAGATTTTTTGATTAGAAAGATTTTAGGGTTGTTTTTGTTTCCCTAAACGAGCTTCGCTCTTCTAAACACTAAACACTAAACGAGCTTCGCTCTTCTAAACGGCGAAGCCATCTAAACGCTTATAAACCTTAGAATTCCTTTTTTTCTTTTTGCAAAAATCGCGGAACCTATTGATGGGTAAAATAAAATTAATTAATTTTGATTGGTGTAAATTTAAAAACACATTGGTTATGGCATTGAAGGAAAAATTAGAAAAACTAAAAAACAATACTAAACCCGAAAACAATTGGGAAAACTATAAAATTGAATGGCAAAATG
>CANFVI010000085.1 GCA_947450405.1 Flavobacteriales bacterium | reverse complement strand
TAGTCAATTGCTTTCTTACTTTTGGATTATTAACCTATTATAAAACAATATACAATGAACAAATCAGATTTAATCGGTAAGATGGCATCAGATGCTGGTATTACCAAGACTCAAGCTCAAGCAGCTTTGAACAGTTTCATCAGTGCAACAACTGGTGCTTTGAAAGCAGACGACAAAGTTATTCTTGTTGGATTCGGTACTTTCTCTACTTCAACTCGTAGCGCGCGTAAAGGCCGTAACCCACAAACTGGTAAAGAAATTGATATTGCTGCTAAAAAAGTAGTAAAATTCAAAGCTGGTGCTGAATTAGGCGAAAACGTAAAGTAATATTTTTACTAAACACATTTAAAACCCCGCTTTGCGGGGTTTTCTGTTTTATACGTATTTTTGAAAATGCATTTGTCGCCAAAACAACTATTCTTAAATTCTGTTGCCCAAACCAATCCAGAACCCTTGGCACTTGAAATTGATAGAGCCCAAGGAAATTATTTGATTGATATTTATGGCAACAAGTTTCTTGATCTAATATCAGGTATTTCTGTTTGTAGTATTGGCCATCAAAATCCTGTCGTTATCGACGCAATCATTGAGCAAACCCAAAAGCACATGCATGTTATGGTTTATGGCGAAACCGTTCAAATGCCCCAAAATAATTATGCGCAATTTATTGTTGATCATTTACCCGCGTCTTTAAATAATGTCTATTTTGTAAATAGTGGTTCTGAAGCAATTGATGCAGCCATGAAATTGGCAAAAAGATTTACAGGGAAACCTTCTTTTGTTGCCCATAAGTTGGCTTATCACGGTAGCTCTCAAGGTCCACTAAGCCTAATGAGCGACGAATATTTTGTTCCTAAATATAGACCACTTTTAAATAACGTATTTTTTGTAGATCAAAATTCAATTGAGTCAATCCAACAATTGCCTCAATCTAATGTAGCCGCAGTTGTTATAGAACTGATTCAGGCTGAAAAAGGAGTTTCAATTTCTTCTGTTGAGTATGTTCAAGCCCTTTATCAATATGCCAAGTCAATTAACGCATTGTTTATTGTAGATGAAATTCAAACAGGTTTTGGAAGAACAGGAACTAAGTTTTGCTTTGAGCAATATAATATTGTGCCTGATATACTCGTTTTGGGAAAAGCACTAGGTGGTGGAATGCCTATGGGTGCAATTGTTGCCCCAAAACATATCATGCAATCGTTTGCCAACTTCCCAATTTTGGGTCATATTACTACTTTTGGGGGACATCCGGTTTGTTGCGCAGCGGGACTTGCAGCAAATAAATATCTGTTTGAATCATACGAAAGCTTTAATATCCTTCAAAAAGAGGAACTATTTAAATCATTACTCGTTCATCCAAAAATAAAAAAAGTTACAGGAAAAGGATTGCTTTTGGCATGCCATCTTGCAAATGGGGTAGAAGGGCCAAAATTGATTCATCTTTTACTTAAGGAGAAATTATTTACGGATTGGTTTTTATTTGAACCCAATGCAATTAGAATTTGTCCGCCATTCACAATTACCAACGATGAAATATTTTCGGCCTGTTCCATCATAAAAGGTTGTTTAAACCAATTAAATTAATTCATTTTTGGGGGTATTTCATATTATATTTGTTTCAACATTGCCATGGAAGTAAATTTCATACATAAAACGAAATATTTTTTGTCTGCAATTTTAATTGCAGCTGTTTCTGTTTTTGTGGGATGCTCCAAGATTTACGAAGTGCAAAATGAAGATTTGCGCTCGCAAATTTCTTTCAATAACAATTTCAACGATTTTCTTTCAATTTATGAAATGGTAGAACATATCAATTCAACCAAATCAAGCCAAGGAATAAAAAGAACCAATTTGGATTCAATTGAAAAACAAGCAAATTGCAAAATAATTATCATTGATTCAATAACTTCCGACGGAGATGGATACACTTATCGCATTCAATTTCCAGAATACAAAAAAGGCTTTAATCAATCTGCACTCAATTATGACGGGAAAGCAAGATTTGGTTCAGTAATGGTTGATGTTAGCCAAAATTACAGAGAGTTAAATACAACTTCCACCATCAGTATTGGTGATACCAATGCATTTTATATTGGCTCTTTGAATAATCCAATTAAGAAATTTTCGGGCAAAATTAATTTGAACAGATCCTTACTCGGGGTACTTTCTATGACATTTAGTCAAGTAAAAATGGTTACAGAGGTTGATTCGATGATTTTTAGTGGACATTTGGACATTCAATGGTCATTGGGTGATATTACTGAGGGACTGTTCAATGATGTTATAAATTACAACGGAGATGGCGCATTTTCATACAACAATTTGCCCAATACATCTTGGAGAACCAGTTTGGCACTTGTGAAAAATATTGAAAATGGGTGCTCCGCTAATGTTGTAAAAGGAATATTACAAATAGATAACAACGATTTACGTTATAGAATTGACTTTGATCCTTTCAATAACATGTCATGCGACAATATTGCAAAAATTTACAGTGCTGGAAAAGAATATGAAATTCGCATTCAATAAGTTTCGATTTCTTTTTTTTACCGCGTTGATCGTTGTAATAACTTGTATAAGTTGCGTCAAAGATCCATTGACCACCGAAATTAAAATTGCAGAGAACATTGGTAAAATTACAACAGTTCAGATGCAAATGTATTCATTGTTAGATCAATTGCGGAATGGATTTGATGAAGATATTTTGCCTTATGGTGTAAAAAAGCAATTAATTGATAGCAATTTCAATGAACATTCTAAAACATATTTGATTGATTTTGGGAAAGGTTTATTATGCGGTGATTACATTACTAGAAAAGGTTTTCTTGCATACAAACAAGTGGTTGATCCTTTAAAGAAGGTTGACAGTATCATTTGTGATTTGAACTATTCTGATTTTGGAATTCTTACGGAGAACGGCACCCTGAATATATTAGGGAATTATTGCATTGTGAAATTATCGCCCGTTACAGACAATGTATTTTCTAAATTAACGATTTCAAATGATCCATCGTTACTTGTTTCTTCAGATCAGAGTGTTGGCGTAAAGCGATTATTGGCCGATCCTACCAAAATCTCACCACAGGATGGATTTCAATTTAATGGAGGTCTTGATTTCGTATTAATTAGAGAATCGTATTCAATAAATCACACCTTTGATGTATCTACATTAAAATGTGAAAAATTGGTGAATGCGGCTAATTTTCCGATAGTTGGTAAACTAATTTGCAAAAAATGGGACAATTCTAATCATTCAGAAACCAAAGTTGTCACGATAGACTTTGATCCATTGAGCGATGCAAAACAGGATAAAGTTGCAAAAGCTACTTCTGGGAATTCTGAGTGGTTTTTCGAAATTCAATAACTTATCGGATTATTTCATTAGGCATCTCAACAAATGCCATTTTATCACCTTCTTTTCTTAACCAAACATGCTGAATGCCATTTGTAATCCACATCCATTCACTGTCCATTTTTTTGTTATAAACCCCTGCTTGAATGATAGTATTTTGGTCTATTTTTACTTCTGGGGCTTTGCATTCAACCAGAATTAGTGGGGTTCCGGATTTCCCAAATGCAACAATATCAAATCGTTTGCGTAAATCCATCGCCCTAATTTCTCTTTCAACGGCTAGGTTGTTTAATGGGATATTGTAGTATAGGTTTAGGTGGCAAATACAGTGTTGTCGAACCCATTCTTCGGGGGTAAGGGGGATAAATTTTTTTCTTACTGAATCAAAAATCATTTTTTTTTGTGTTTGAATTTGAACTTCAAAACTATATTCAGGAAAATTTAACACCATAAAGGCTGTAAATTTACAAAAAAAATGGCGAAAACCGCAGATACAATATCGGCTTATTGGGCACTGAGATCAGAAATAGAATCTCGGAAGTTTGCACCAATATACCTTTTGCATGGCGACGAAACCTATTTTATTGATGCCATCTCTGATTTGATAGAATCAAAAGTGCTTTCTGACTCAGAAAAAAGTTTCAACCAAACAATCGTTTATGGGAAGGATGTGAAAATGCCAGAACTGATGTCAATGGCAAGAAGATACCCCATGATGAGCGATTTTCAATTGATTATAGTGAAAGATGCTCAAGATTTGAAGGAATGGGATATATTTTTGAGTTATGTTGAAAATCCATTAAAATCTACAGTTTTGGTATTTGCATTTAGAAATGCAAAAATGGATTTACGCACAAAAACAGGCAAATTAATTGCCAAGTATTGCGAATTCAATTCATCCAAGTTGCGTGATTATCAAATAAAGAACTGGTTGCCTAAATATGCGGAAACCAAGGGTAGGTCATTGGATGTTGAAGCAATTAATTTATTGTTAGATTTATTGGGTGCTGATTTGCCATTAATTCATAACGAATTAGATAAAATATTTATTACCGTAAAAGAAGCTTATATCAGGGCATCTCATGTTGAAGAGCATGTTGGTTTTAACAGGGAATACAATGTATTTGAACTGCAAACTGCTTTGGGTAATAGGAATTTCAATAAATCTGTTCAAATTGCCCACCAAATGAGCATTCGTGCTGAAAAAGGAGAATTCATGAGAATGGTTCCGGTATTATTTGGATTTTTTACAAAAATAATAGCCATGCACAACTCAAAGGCGAAATCTCCAAGTGATTTGGCTTCAGTAATTGGTGTTTCTTCATTTTTTATGGATGATTACCTCAGAGCCCAAAGCAATTACTCAATGTCTGATTTAGAATGGGCTGTGAGTCAAATAAAATACCTCGATTTGAGATTAAAGGGAGTACATAGAGGTGCTGCTACTGATGGAGAATTATTGATTGAAACAGTTGTCAATATTTTGAAAAAGACAAAATAAATTTGTCATTATTTTTACATTTTTAGTGCTAAATTGTGATTTTAATTTAAAATGCTTTTAATTCGCATTTACTAAATTTAATCTATGAAAAAAATCTACATATTTTTAAGTTCAATTGCCGTTGTTACTTCGGTTTTTGCGCAAGCACCTTCTAGTGTTCCGTCTGGTTCACCGGTGATTGTTTCTGCAAAATCTAAAAGTTCAAACGTTTTTGTTGACAACGATGCAAAGAGTGGTGGAATGGTAAAACCAAAAGCCAACAAAGCAATCACGAGCAGAGGTGCTAATTTGAATTCTTTTATTCGTATTGGATCTACTTATTACGATTTACAATCAAATTATGCAATGGCACACCGCGTTGTTGTGCATAAAGATCAAGCAATTTCTGCTGGTTGGACATCTTCTTACTCAGGTGCGCAAGGTTTCCCTGGTCGTGGTACCGGTTATAACTTTAAAAGTGCTTCTGGTACTTGGGGTCCAAGCGACAGTAACCGTGTAGAAAACGTACGTACAGGATGGCCTTGTATTGGTACTTTATCTGATGGTTCTGTGTTTACAATTGGTCACGATGCTACCAACGGTGGTTTTTATATGACAAAAAGCACTAGTGCTTCAAGCCGCCCTTCAGTAACAACTCAAATCTTACAAGATGCTCCGTACAAGCCTATTTGGGCGCGTGCTGCAAATAATGGTGATACCATTCACTTGGTTTGTTCTTATACAGATTCAGCTGCTCCGGGTGAAAAAAGATCTCCAACACGCAACGGTATTTTTGCACCAATGGTTTACAGCCGTTCTCTAGATGGTGGTGTTACTTGGGATAAACAACATATCATGTTGCCAAACTACGACAGTACTTTAACAGACAATGGTGGTTCTGACCAATATTCAATTGATGTAAAAGGGAATGTAGTTGCTATTGCAAATGCTGATATATTCCAAGGTGTTATTTTATGGAAAAGTACTGATTTCGGTAACACTTTCACAAGAATTGATGCTGAGAAATTTAAATATGCGCCTTACCAATCAAAAACGCTTATGAACGATACTCCATATACCAATGACGGTACAGTGGATGTTGTAATTGATAAAAACAACAAACTTCATGCTTTCTGGGGATTGGCACGTGTGTTAGATACCGATACTACTGATCAATCTTATAGCTTTTTCCCTGGATTACAAGCGATTATGTATTGGAATGAAGATTTCACTGCGGCACCAGTTGTAATTGCACAAGGAAGTGCATATGATACTGATGGTGATGGTATCAATACCTTACGCCCAAATACAGTTGCAGCTCTTGCCAGTGGTAAATTGCCAGCAAATACCTCTACGGTAGCGCGTTTGGGCAACACTTCTGCAATGCGCCAACCAAATGCTGCATGTGATGCAAACGGAAATATATTTTGTATTTTCTCTGCTCCTATTGAAGGTGATGTATCTGACTTAGATGCAAACTTCCGTGATTTGGGTATTGTTGCTTCTACTGATGGTGGAACTACTTGGACAACTCCTCAAAATATTACCCAATCTTTATTAAAAGAAGATGATTTTGGTTCAATTGCGCGCACAGTGAATGGATTTGTACACGTTATGTGGCAACAAGATGATATTCCAGGTACAAACTTGCAAAACAATGATGCAACGCAAGCAAACCATGATGTAGTGTTGAATACAATGTACTACCAAGCAATTCCAGTACAAGATATCTTAGACGGTTTAATTGGTTTGGCTAGTGTTGATCAACCAAACACAGGTGAAGTAATGGTTGTAAACCAAAACTATCCTAACCCATTTGAAAATACTACCAATGTATTGGTTTGGTTAACCCGTCCTGGTGATGTGAAAATTGAAGTTCGCAACATGATGGGTGCAGTTGTTAAAACTCAAACTTATAGCAACTTATTCCAAGGAAATCACGAATTGTCAATTGACGGTTCTGATTTAACTTCAGGTGTTTATACCTATACTTTAATCTCAGGTGGTAATAGCGTAAGCAAAACCATGATGGTTAAATAAGTTTAAAAAAATATTTTTATAAAAGAGGCCGATATTTATATCGGCCTCTTTTATTTTTGTACCGTGAAAGTTGGATTCTTATATAATATCATCACAGCAACATTGTTTTTACTCTGTTCCTTGTATTTGTCTTTTGGCAATGTAAATATTC
>CANFVI010000084.1 GCA_947450405.1 Flavobacteriales bacterium | reverse complement strand
CAGTGAACCACCAAAAAGGCGATGAGTGAAACTCCCGTCACTGCCATAACTAGTTTTCTACCAATGCTAGAAGAAAACAAGAACGACAAAACTCCCATAAATAATTTTTATATATTTAAATTGATTGGCTACAAATTTAATAAATGAGAGTGAAATACCTTTGATAAATATCAGAAGTTTATTATTTAGAATAATTTCAAAGAAAAAATTCAACAAAAGAAATTCAAAAATGATCTGTTTATTTGGTATTCAATTCTTTGAATTTTTGAAAGTATTTACCCAATACATCAAATTCTAAATTTACAGAATCTCCTTCTTTTAAGTTAGAGAAATTGGTGTTTTGCCATGTGTATGGAATAATTGCAACCGAAAATGCGATTGGAAAACTGTCAACGACAGTTAAGCTTACTCCATTAACGGTGATGCTTCCTTTGTTCACTGTAATTCCAGCATCTTCTGGATGTGAAATAAAAATCATAAATGAACCATCCAAATCGTGAATTTCATCTACAGTACCTATACAATCAACGTGGCCCTGAACATAATGGCCATCAAATCTTGCATCGGCTTTCATGCATCGTTCAATGTTTATTTTGTCACCAATTTTCCATAATCCAGCATTCGTTCTGCTTAAAGTTTCTTGTATTGCTGTTACAGAATACTGTAATCCATCAATTTCAGTAACAGTTAAACAGATGCCGTTGTGTGATATACTTTGATCTACCTTGAATTCATTACAAATATTTGATTGTAAGTGGAATACAATGTTTGTTCCATTTGGTTTTATATCCAAAATGGTGGCAAATGATTCAACGATTCCAGTAAACATGATGCGAAAATAACAATTAATGTGATATTTTTGTTTTAATGACAGAATGGCACGAAAAAATTGTGGCAAAATCTTTGCTAAATTTGATGTGATTATGACTAAGAAGCAAGATCAAGAAAATAAATCGAAAGAAGAATCAATTGAAAATATTGATGCTACGGTTGAAAATTCTTCAGAAACTCAACCTATTGATAATGAGATTGAAGAGAGTGGAATTGACCAACTACAAGTTGAAAAAGATAAGTACCTAAGATTGTACAGTGAGTTTGAGAATTTTAGACGCCGTACTACTAAAGAACGTTTAGAATGGATGCAAACTGCAAGTAAAGATGTTATTTTAAACGTTTTGCCAGTAATCGATGATATGGAGCGTGCCTTGAAATCAATGGAAACTGCCAATGATATTTCTAAATCTGCAATTGAAGGTATGGAATTGATTTATAAGAAATTATATTCAATTATGGAGAAAACTGGTTTGAAACCTATGAATGCGCAAGGACAAACTTTTGATCCAGAATTACATGAAGCCATTACTCAATTCCCAGCGCCAAGCCCTGATTTGGTTGGAAAAGTAGTTGACGAGGTTGAAAAAGGTTATTTACTTAACGATAAAGTAATTAGATTTGCTAAAGTTGTTGTTGGTAATTAATTAGAAATAAAATGAGTAAAAGAGATTACTACGATATACTGGGTGTTACAAAATCATCGAGTGCTGATGAGATTAAAAAAGCATACCGTAAACTAGCCATAAAATTCCATCCAGATAAAAACCCTGGTGACAAACAGGCTGAAGAGAATTTCAAAGAGGCGGCGGAGGCTTATGATGTATTAAGCAATGAAGACAAAAAACGCAAATACGACCAATTTGGTCATGCGGGAGCCGGCGGAAGTAGTGGATTCAGTGGTGCTGGAGGCTTCAGCATGGATGATATTTTTAGTCAGTTTGGTGATGTTTTCGGTGATGACAGTGTATTTGGCTCATTTTTTGGTGGCGGTGGTGGATCTCGCGGCGGTTCAAGAAGAACAGTAGGATCAAACATCCGTATCAAATTGAAACTTACCCTTGCTGAAATGCGTTCTGGGGTTGAAAAAAAGGTAAAATACCGCCGAATGGTGCAAGCCGAAGGCGTTAAATACGACAGTTGTAAGCAATGTAACGGAACGGGAGCTGTAAAGAGAGTTACCAATACATTCTTGGGTCAAATGGCCACGCAAAGTGCATGTCCAGTTTGTCAGGGATTAGGGAAGATTATCGAAAGCAAACCAAAAGATGCAAACGAGCAAGGATTAATAAGTCAAGATTTTGAAACCTCAATTAAAATTCCAGGAGGCGTTGCTGATGGAATGCAATTGAGCGTGAATGGAAAAGGAAATCAAGGTCCTGCTGGTGGTTCGTCTGGCGATTTAATAGTTTTAATTGAGGAAGTTGCTCATGAAGAATTACACCGTGAAAATAACAATGTAATTTATCACTTGTGGTTAAGTTTTCCAGAGGCATCTTTAGGTGCAAGCGTAGAGGTTCCTACACTTGATGGTAAAGCAAAAATCAAAGTGGATTCAGGTACTCAGGCTGGAAAAGTTTTGCGTTTAAAGGGAAAAGGTTTCCCCGACTTAAATGGATATGGAACAGGCGATCAATTGATCGTTGTGAATGTTTTTGTACCAACAAAACTGTCGTCTGATGAAAAGGATATCATGATGAAATTACAGGAAAGCAAAAACTTTAAACCAGATGAAAAAGAAAAGAAGTCTTTTTTTGATAAAATGAAGGATATTTTTTAATTGTAATTTTTCTGTAATTTTAGTTATAAAGTAAAAAAACGCCGTTTTGTCATAAAACGGCGTTTTTTTATAATTGTTTTTTTAATACTTCATTTTTATTTTGTTTTTTTGTTGTATTAAATTTATTCTATGAAACATTTTAAAAGCAATTTATTATTGCTGCTACTTTTATTTTCACAATTGAGTTTGAAATCTCAGAATTCTAAGGTTAAAGATTACAATAATTATGAACCACAATATTGCGAAGGAGTAATTCCATCAATATTAAATCAGTCTAGTAGTTCTAAAGCCAAAGAAGCTGCCAAAACAATTAAAAATACAAATGCCAAAAGATCTGAAAAGAAAACAGAAATTGATCATGCAATTGAATCGAGTTTCTTTGAAGATCAACTTTTAACCAGCGGTCAAATTTTATATGGTGATCCAATGGCCGAATTTGTGAATCAAGTTGCAGATGAATTATTAACTGATAAAAAACAATTGCGTGATGAACTTCAGTTTTTTGTAATGAAGTCTCATGTTCCCAATGCATATACCACGCACAACGGAATTGTAGTAGTAACAATAGGATTGTTGGCTCGCTTGGAAAATGAGTCGCAACTAGCTGTTATTTTGGCACATGAAATTCAACATTATGTGTTAAAACATTCATTGCAACAATATAAAGAAGTGAAGCAAACGATTGCCGAATCGCGTTCACGAAGAGGCAATTCTGATCTTGAATCTAAAATCAAACATTTATACCGTTTTAGTAAAGATCAAGAGTTAGAGGCTGATAAAATGGGTTATGAATTAATTAAAAATTCTAAATATGATTTATCTGAGGGAATTTATGTGTTTGAAATGCTGAAGTACTCTGATTATCCATTTTTGGAAACCACAATGAAAATTGAGTCATTTGAAACACCTTATTATAAATATCCTGCTCATATCAAAGATGGCATCGCTAAAAAACTTGCAGAAGCAATTGTGGCAGACGAAAAATCTGACAAGGAAGAACTAGATGATGAAACAAGCACACATCCCTCATTAAATAAGAGAATAAATATTCTGAAGAATTTGGTGGAACAAAAGAATTCTTCGGGTAATCAAAAGTTTGTAGTGGGACAAAAACAGTTTGAAGAAATTCAAAAAATGTCTCGTTATGAGTTATTGCTTTTATTTGTTCGAAGAGGTGATTATGGTAGAAGTTTTTATTTATCGTCTGTTGTTGAAATTTTGTATGGCAAAGGAAACTTCATTGACAAGGTGAAAGCAATGAGCTTATACGGAATTTTAGAGCATAAAATCAAAAAACATGACCTAGCAGATTATGGTTGTGGAATTAATCAAAACAGAGGCGATTGGCGTCCTATTTCGGCTGCCATTGAAACCCTCGATGCCAAAGATTTTGGGGCGTTTGCTTCTAAATTAATCTATGATATTTACGCTGATCGTAAACAAGATTCTTTTATTTCAAAACTTACAAATCGTACCTTTCAACTTATTCAGGGCAAACTGGATATCAATTTGAGAGATTTTTTGAATTTCAAACCACAAGATATTGAAATTGCGAAAAAGAACGTCGACACATCTGCCGTTATATCAACTGATGGTAAATTAAAAAATCCGCGTTCTCGAATTACAAGAACTACCGGTAATGAAATAGTGATTAATTCTGCTTATTATACTGGTGTTTTTTATACAGTTGCCGATAAAAAAGCATTAGAAAGTTATTTGATTTCCATTGAACAATCATACAGTTCAATGGGTACTCCGAAGAAAGAGACATATTCTTCAAAAATAGAACGTGACAAAAAGAGGTATTTAAATTCAAATAAGAATATTTCGTCAATTACGCTTTTAGAGCCCAAATTTAGTTATTCTTTAGGAAGGATTACGAATAACGGTGATGATATTCGGTCGAACAGAAATTACTATTTAGAAGAAATTACCAAGAAAAATATCCTTGAGCAATGGAAGTATGTTTCCAAGCATACAAATAACAATATCCAAGTTCTCAATAATTCTGTAAGTAAAACTTTAAAAACCGAAGATTTGAATAATTACTCAAGAGTGAACGATTGGCTTTCTGAAAGATTAAACAACGATACTGGACAAATGATTTTATTTTATAGTCAATATTTGAATACAGAGGCCCAAGATAATTATATTGGATGGGTTGGATATGAATATACAGAAGTACCTAGGCCATTTGATCCGTTGGCTTTATTCTATACTTTGTATTTTCCTATTTATTTTCCTTTCTATTTGGCCCAGCAGTTACAAAATGATTGCTACTTTAACCAAAGAATCTTGGTATACAATACCGAAACCGGACGCCAAATTTACAATAACAAAAATATGCTTGAGCATAAAATAAAGGAAGACTTTTTAAGAGCACAGATTTACAATACCATTTATGAAATTAAACATGTTGAAGGGAAATAAAATCATGTATAAACTAACTACAAATATTAAAATTGCTTTGGTTTGTTTTCTTGCCGCTTTGGGTGGAATCGGAAATGCTTTCGGACAATCAAACCCTGGATATATGGGTAAAAAGAGGGTGATTCAATTTGATTTAAATGGACTCCTGGGAAATCTAATTTTTTCTGGGCCAAGTTTGAAAATGAATTGGGGTGTATCTTATGAGGTTGCAACCCAAAAAGGTTTTACCTGGAATTTTGGATACAAAAGTGTGAATCAAGAAATGAATAGTGAAATGATTGGAGGTGAATATATTTCTTTGGCAGAGGATGACAATAGAGGTCTTTTGCATGACGTAAATGGTGGTTACTTTAATTATCATGTAGATGAGTTTAGAATTACACCAAGGTTTTATAGTGAATCTAAAGGAGCTATTGCGCCATATGGATTTTATTCAGGTTTAGATTTGGCATTTGATGTATTAACTGTGAGTAATCAAAGCCAAGTTAAATTTGATGGTGGCGCGTTAACAGATCCCAATATGCCCACTTCCATTGCTCCAGTATATTTGTTCGCCGTGAGTTATGTGCAAGGAGGAAGAAGGATGTTAACTGAAAATATAGGTATTGATTTTAATTTTGGAATGGGTTATACATTGTACCAAACTACTCCAAGTAATTTGGCAATTCTTATAGATGATGGTACTTATTTTCGTAATAAGGAGGAGTTTTTTCAAACAATTGCTATGAAACATTTTAGTTCATCGAGGTTGTTTCACGCTTCCGTAGGGGTAAGTTATTTGTTTTAAGAAACTACATAACAAAAAAACCGCGATTTATCGCGGTTTTTTTTTGTTATAATTGACTTAGGAATTAAGCCAATCTCTTTTGTAATTCTACGTTTAAAGCTTCTAAGAAGTCTTCAGTGTATAAATAACTTCCTTCGGGAACATTGTTTCCATAGATACAAACAGCCAAATCTTTGGTCATTTTGCCAGCTTCAACTGTATCAACACAAACTTGCTCTAAAGTTTGACAGAATTTGATCAAAGCTTCGTTGCCATCTAAACGGCCACGGTGCTCCAAACCTCTTGTCCAAGCAAAAATAGATGCAATTGGATTGGTAGAAGTTTTCTTTCCTTGTTGGTGCATTCTGTAGTGACGTGTAACTGTACCGTGTGCTGCTTCTGCTTCCATAGTTTTACCGTCTGGAGTAACCAAAACAGATGTCATCAATCCCAATGAACCAAAACCTTGTGCAACAGTATCGCTTTGAACGTCACCATCATAGTTTTTACAAGCCCAAACAAAGTTACCATTCCATTTCAATGCACTTGCTACCATATCGTCAATTAAACGGTGTTCATAGGTAATACCCATAGACTCCATAGTTGACTGAAATTCTTGTTCGTAAATTTCTTGGAAAATATCTTTGAAACGACCATCGTATTTTTTCAAAATGGTGTTTTTCGTACTTAAATACAAAGGCCATTTTTTTGCAATTGCCTGGTTAAAGCAAGAGCGCGCAAAACCCCTGATACTTTCATCGGTATTGTACATTGCCAATGCAACGCCATCGCCTTTGAAGTTGTATACTTCATGTTCAATTACTTGTCCATCTTCACCTTCAAATTTGATGGTTAATTTTCCTTTTCCTTTGGTTACAAAGTCAGTTGCACGGTATTGATCGCCAAATGCATGACGTCCAATACAAATAGGCGCTGTCCAGTTTGGTACCAAACGAGGAACATTAGAACAAACAATAGGCTCACGGAAAACAGTACCATCCAAAATATTTCTAATTGTACCATTCGGGCTTTTCCACATTTGCTTCAAATTGAATTCAGAAACACGAGCTTCGTCTGGTGTAATGGTAGCGCATTTGATACCAACGTTGTATTTTTTGATTGCTTCTGCAGCATCAATTGTAACTTGATCGTTGGTTTCATCTCTGTATTCCATACCCAAATCGAAGTATTTGATATCGATATCAAGGTAAGGTAGAATTAATTTGTCTTTAATAAAATGCCAAATAATGCGGGTCATTTCGTCACCATCCAGTTCAACTACTGGGTTCTCAACTTTAATTTTGCTCATGTTTTTTAGGGGAAAATGAATTTTTTACAAAGATAATGTATTGTG
>CANFVI010000083.1 GCA_947450405.1 Flavobacteriales bacterium | reverse complement strand
GATTTGAAATCATTTGGTTTGATTCCTGAAATCATTGGCCGTTTGCCAATTATTGCATCTTTACAACCACTTGATAAAGAAGCATTAAAGAATATCCTTACCAAACCTAAAAACGCTCTTTTAAAGCAATATCAATATTTGTTTGAATTAGAAGATGTGGCTTTAACATTTGATGACGACACCATCGATTTCATAGTGGAATTGTCTTTTGAAAACAAATTGGGTGCGCGTGGTTTACGTGGTATTTGCGAAGCAGTGCTTAAGAAATATATGTTTGAAATTCCTTCAAACGATAAAAAGAAGAAATCTTTGCGTATTACCCGAAAAATGGCAGAAGATGAATGGAATGCCATTCAAGATTTAAAGTACGCTTAATTCCTATTATCTTATTCTTTCGGTTTAAGTTTATCAGATTTCAGAAATGAAATGATAACTATACCTGCAATGAAAAACACCATAAGCATAACAATGCTATTTCTCATGCTTCCAGTTAAATCATCGATTAACCCCCAAGCAAATGTACCAATTACTATTGCCAACTTCTCTGTAACCTCATAAAACGAGAAAAAAGAGGCATTGTCTTTGTCGCCCGGTATGAGCTTTGCATAAGTTGCTCGAGAAAGGCTTTGAATTCCCCCCATAACTGTACCAATTAAGCATGCCAACCCAAAGAACTGATTGGGATGTTTTGGTTCAAGGAAATACGCCAACAAACAACTAACGGCCCAAATACTCAACGCCACAATAATTCCGCGTTTATTTCCTTGTTTATCGGCCAACCACGCAAAGAAATAAGCACCTGCTATTCCAATTAATTGGATGAGCAATATGGTTTTTATTAAATCGCTGGATTCGAGTTGTAATTCATTTTTACCAAACAACGCAGCCACATAAATTACAGTTTGAACTCCCATGGTGTACATAAAGAACGAGCCTAAAAAAATAAGCACAGGTTTCATTGTTAAAACTTCTTTGAATACCAATTTCAGTTCTTTATAACCTTGCCAAATCTTAGACTTCTCTCCTACTTTGTTGGTTTTGCCAGGTAATTTTAACAAAGGCCAAATTGACCAACCGAACCACCAAATTCCAACAGTTAAAAATCCTACCCTAAACGCCAATGAATTGTCGCCAGTAGGTTCTGGCAAACCAAACCAGCTCGACTTTTGAATAAATAACAAGTTTAATACGAGAAGAATGATACTCCCGATATAACCCATGGTAAAGCCTCTTGCCGATAATTTATCAAATCTATCAGGAGTTGCAATTTCTGGCAAATAAGCGTTGTAAAACACCAAACTCCCGGCGAAGCCTATGGTTGCCAAAAGAAAGCATGCCAATCCAAACATATAATTATCGCCATTAAACCAAAACAAACTGCTACAACCCATACTTCCCAAAAGAATAAAGAAACGCATGAATGATTTTTTATTTCCTCTTGAATCGGCAATTCCTGAAAGAAAAGGCACCAATATCACATTTAATAAAAAGGCAAACGAAAGTGTATAACTATAAACAGCAGTATTCTTAAATGAATGTCCAAAAATCTGCATAGTTTCATGATTGTAATGCTTTGTGTAAATTTCATAGAATAAGGGAAATATAGCTGAAGATATAGACAACGAATAAACGCTATTGGCCCAATCGTACATTGCCCATGCGGTTAATACACTTTTATCGTTTTTTTGCATAGGCCGCAAGATAAAGTGTTTATTTAAAAAAAGAAAGGCCCATAATTAGATATGGGCCTTTACAAAAATATATTTTATTAAAAAATAATTATTATCGCAGCAACGTTAAGGTTCCATCGTAATAATATTCTTTATCTTCAAATGAAGTAACAACAATATGATATACATAAACATCTTGAGAGCAGGGTTCGTTTTTAGATTTACCATCCCACCCTTTGTTGATATCGGAAGTTTCGTATATTTTTTCTCCCCAGCGGTTATAAATGATCATTTGAATGGATTTGAAATTGGTAGCAACAGGGGCAAAAGTTTCATTTATACCTGGTCCTTCTTGGTTCGGTGTAAATACATCCGGAACAAATACAATAATGTCTGGACCAATATGAATCCATTGGGTAGCGGTATCCGTACAACCGTGATTGGTTTTCACCAATAATTTAATCAGGTATTTACCAGTATCTCTTGAATAAGCAAAACGAGGGCTCTGCATCATAGAAGTATCTGGTTTTGATGTTCCAAAATCCCAATAATAATTCATATTTGGATTAAATGGATTTTGCGCCACAGAACTTTGGTTGTACATAATGAATTTAGGCAGTGCAACTGTAGTGTGGTATTTTGGATCTGTGTAGAATTTGGCATCAGGAATTGGATACGCTTCTACCGAACCAAATGATGTATCCTTACAATTCCCTTTTACATTCGTTACAATAACATAAACTGGATATTGATTTTGAATGTTGTATTGAATATTGGTTGGATTTGATAATTTGCTTGAGTCGCCATTTCCAAATACCCATTGATATGCCAAATCTGTAGGATTGATTCCTTTTGTTTCGTTTACGTTCCAGTTTGTTAATAGTGGAACACATCCTTTGAAATTATCTATAGGACTTAAATTCGGGAATAAATAATAAATCAATTTGATAGAATCAGAAACGGGAGGACAAACATCATTTGCCAAAGGCACTGTAGTTACCAATAAATTGGCCTCCTTTTTAATGGCATCATTGACACCATTCGCATATTTAATATTCTCAGCGTTTATATTGTCAATTGTACCATCAGATCCTGACAACTTAGACCAAAATACTTTATTATCGCTAAATTTACTCACTGCCGAAATATTCAATGGCGCACCTTCACAGGCATCGAGTGGTTTTTGAGGGATATTGATTTCGGGTTGGGTTCTCACAAACACATTGTAAGTTTCCGTATCGGCACAGCCATTGTTATCGGTATAAGCCAAAATGAATTTCTGTGGACCTTCAATATTTGCAGATTTGGTAGTAACCGGCATTAACATTGTTCCTGTTAAATTAGGACCTGTCCATGTTTGCGTTGCGGAAGTTGGTTTTGATTTATTGGCATCCAATCGTGTTGTTAAATCCAGTTTTGGGCCACTGCTACATAAAGTTAGTGTAGATAACATAACAGCATCGGGTGTATCATTTACTGTGATATAAAAACTATCAACTTTAATACAACCAGTTCCATTATTAGAATATAGAATCTTATAATTCCCTTTTCCAAATGATGGAGGGAATAAATGGCCTAGAGGCAAAGCCTTTCCAATCATAGGACCTGTTTTTGTGTAATCAAATTCCACAATTTTGAAATTTCCACCATCACCATCTTTGCCATTTACACCGTTAACCAATACGTTGTCGTATAGATCAATAGTGTCCCAATTGATACAAAGTGGATTTGGACTTATAATTTTCACAGTAGGTTCTCCAATAACTTTAATCTTAGTAGTATCACAACTTTTACATTTTGTTAAGATATCTTCTATGCAAAGTTTGAATTTATAATCTCCCATGTAAAAATCTTCAGTTACATTTCCAAACAAGAAATGCCAATCAGGACTACCTAAGGGATTGTTATTGATCAAAATCTTTGCAGAATCAACACCATTAGGAACAACCATTGATGTCCATAGGAAATTAACTCCTGCTTTTGTTTTTGGTTTCACAATACTCGAATCCATAAAAGCATCACCTTTGTCTTGGCAGTAGATTTTATTGGTTAATTCCAAAATTGGATTACCGTTAATTCTTTGCGTAACTGAATCTACATTGATACAACCATTTGTATCTTTAAACCAACCATAAATATTTGCGTTATAGCTTTTGCCATTCTGCAATTGCGAGTTGTTTAGTTTGGTTGTTTTGAACATATGACGGACAGGTGTAACGCTATCTACATAAATATCTGGTTGTAAACGTTTACCACTCCAAATTCTCACACCTGATACTTTTCCTCTGTTAAAGAAAGAATTCAATTCTAGATCACCATAGGCAAAGCACTGTGCTTTAAGCGGCTTTGGATCCCACTTAACAAAAGGCAACGTATTTACTTTAATTACCATGGTGTCGTAATCTTCACAGATATAATTTGATTGTTTCACAGAAACATACAAACTATAGGTAAATAATTGCGCAGAACCTCCCGCAGAATTGGTATTTTTAGGTGAAACTGTATACCCCATATTGGTACCCAACACGGTATTTTTAGTAATATCTTTCCAAATGTAACTTCCAGTTTGGGAAATCGGTTTGTGTTGTGCAGTAAGCAAACTTGAAGATAAATTACAAATGGTTAAATCAGGACCAGAAATTGCAGTCACCGTATCGTTTACGAATAATGCTACGGTATCTAACATAATGCATTTAAATCGCTTTTCTGTAACCTTTACAATATAATCACCCTTTACATTTTTAATAATTTTTTGAGTTGTGTCACCTGAATTCCACAGATATTTGACTGTATCGTTATTTTGCGCATCAAAAGTTGCAGTTTCATAGGTACATATTCTCTTGTCTGGACCTAATCCAATTAAAGGAAGGGGCTTCACGAATATGGTCATGGTATCGTAAAAAATACAACCATCACCATCGGTTACTTTTATTCGGATTGCACTATCTCTATTTATATTAGGAATACTTAAATTATCAAGGGTATCTTGAGGCAAGCGAGTCTCATTTTTAAATCCTTTGGTTGCGGTATCAAACATCAAACGCGACCAAACAAACGTATAAGTTGGTTTAGCATTTAAAACCTTTGGAAGGATATTCATGGTTGTTCCCTTACAAGCAAACGTATCTTTATTTGCCATAACCACAGTTGGAGGATTGGGAACGATGATAGTATCTCTATAAATTGTAGGACAATTGAATGAGTTATTTACAGTATGAACAATGATGTATTTACCACCCTTTTTGAATGTCATTGTATCAGACTTCTTCGTACTAAAGAAAAACTCCGCTTTCGCAATACTATCGCGAACACTCCACTGATAAGAAAGTGTTCCTTTGAATGAAGCAGGTGGAATCGCGGTCATAGCAAATCGGCCGCATTTCATGTAATTGGGCGATAATGTTGCGCCTTTGTAACCCTTTAGTTTGCTGTATTGAACTGCAGTGTATTTTCTATCATCTGATGCCTTTGGGTTTACCTTAATTCTAAATCCTTTGATAGATTGAGAAGGTGTTGGGCAATGATCATCCGTTGCTGTAACCGTAAATGAATATGCAACATCTGATGCTTGTCCTATTTGTGTTTTCCAACAGAATTCAGCTTGTTTCTCACGTTTCTTTTTGTCTTTAATTGTAAATGTAGCACCAGCAATACCGCCATTCCAAGTCATTTGAACAGTATCGGGAACAGTTTGATTTGGAGAGAAGGTTTCATCGGTTCCATCAATATTGAAACAAATTTCATTTCCTTCGCATACTTTGCTGTTTGCTGGACCAGATATTTTAGGAGGATGGTTATACCCACAGTTATCTTTTACAACAATTTGTAAATCTCGATGTGTTTTACCTACCCACCGCCAGACTCCTGCCGTATCTTTTCGCCAATCTGTCATTCGCTCTACCAAAACCGCAACTTCATCGCATTTAACTGGAGTAAATACCAAATCACCATTTGAAGTATCTAAGTAAAACCCTCTAGGCGGGTTTGCGTTTGGGTTTGGTGTACATTTAATGGTTGTGGGCGGTACACAAAACGGTGTAATTGGATATAAATATGAAAAAGGAGAAGTGTAAGGAACCGATGTACTTGGAACCCCTTTCAATGCAGGTGCCATTTTGTATGACAAAGAATCAAAATCTAGTGTATCAAGTGCTCCATTGTTAAAGTAATACGGTTCATTACAACATGCGTAAGCAATTGGAACGTTTGTTAGTGTAGGTGAATTATTGCATTTATTTGACATTTTACGCAAATTGCAAATATTCAATGTTGCAGTTGTCCAGAAATCTGCCCAAGTAGCACCTGTTGTAATTGCTGCATTTCTACAGCATTGGTTATAGGCAAAAGTTAATTCGCAGTTTGTTGATCCTAATCCTATTGCCGAATTACTAAATGGTGCTTTTGTTAAATCGATTGTTGTTTCATATGTATGTTCTTCAACCCCTTCGCCTGTGTAACTCGTATTTGTTGGCTTACAAGGGCTGTTGGCAGTAGAACAACGTGGGGTAATGTCTCTAATACTAACAAAGGTTAATCCAAGGGAATAGGTTGATGTATTGATTCCTCCGTTATTGCCGGCATACCAATACAATGAACTCCAACTGGCGGGAGCGCCAGCACCGCGACAATCTCTATAAAATTTAACAATAATTTTATATTTATCGTTGCCAAGACACCTGTAAGTCATATCGGCACCCATAACGTGATCGGCTTTTGCTTGATTAAAACAGCCTAAGAAAAACAGCATCAACACCCCTATTGACGCGGTTTTCATCAACTTTTGTTGAATCCAATTTATTGTATTAAAAATCATTTGTTGTATTAAGTTGGAAATATACAACAATATAGACATTATTTCAAGCACAAACGTGTGCTGTAAATGATTACATTTTAAAGAATTTCTTCATTAAAATCCATGCTTCCATTTTTGATTCATTGTTTGCCATCACATCTAACACATCTTTAAGCCATAAAACTTTTTTATTTGCCATCAAATATTCTGAATTTATGGTTTGAAACGCCTCTGTTTTAAGTTTTGTAGACCAGATTAAAACATTTGTTGTATTAAGTTCTGTAATAAATTTAGAGATATCGGTTACCTCTGGATATAACGACAAATTATAAACCGCAAAATCGGCCAAAGTAAGGGGCTTTCCATCGATGCGAAGCGCACCCATCATTTTAGTTAAAGGTTCATTTAATTTTTCAGGCCAATGCGCCAATTCAGCATCAATAATGATATTCACTACTGTGGAAACTGGGATTTCTATTTTTTTTATTTCAACTACATTTTGAGTGATTTCCTTTTCTATTTCCACGGTTTCGGTTTCCTTATTTAAAACCTCAACTTGTTGATTTTCTATATTTACAACTTCTTCATCTATTGATTTTTTTTCATTAGGGATGTAAAAAATCCCCTCCGAAAACAAGGAAGTTAAAAGCAATGGATTATCCACAATTTGTATTTTTTCATTCATAGCTTACAAGATTTCTTCTATTTTTGAATTTAGATGGACTTCGAAATTAGTATTGAAAAAGTAAAAAACAGCAGAATTCTTGAATTT
>CANFVI010000082.1 GCA_947450405.1 Flavobacteriales bacterium | reverse complement strand
TTAATTGCATCTGATGTTTCATCAATTGTTGCATACACATTTGAAGTGCCAGAAACACCGTTTACAATTTTTGTCCAACTGTAATAATTAGCTAGTTGTCCAAGAAAATTTCCAGCATAATAATCATATCCCATAATATTAGGGTAAGTGAATTTTGCCGGTTTGGGAGCTGTCAAATGCCACTTGCCAATGCCGGCTGTCGCAATTTTATTTGATGAATACTTTTTTAGCAATCGGGGAATAGTAATTTCGGCAGTATCAATTTCAGCCGAACCTGCTGCAACAACATCTCCAACACCCGTTCTAAAACTATATCTTCCTGTTAAAATACCTGCTCTGGTTGGAGAACACAATGGATTTGACCAAGCATATCTAAAACGAACGCCTCTATTCAGCAACTTCCTTACATTTGGCATTGAAGCAGTATCTACATGATTTTCATAAAATCCACAATAATCACTTCCAAGATCATCAGCAATAATTAAAATTACATTTCGTTGGGCATTCAGTTTTATAAAACTAAAGAAGAGAATAAGAATATATTTTTTCATTGCTATAAATGAGATTGAGGTAATATTTTAGAAGACAATTTAAAATTGAACTAGCACGAAAATAAGGAATTAAAAAAACTAATGAATCACATCAGGAATTCTTAATTTGATTCCATATTTCAACTTTTTATGTAAATTCAATTTGTTCTTTTTTGCAATTGCTGCAACAGAAACATGGTAATTAAGTGCTATTCTATAAAGGGTTTCGCCGTGTTTCACAACGTGAATAAGCTCTCTATTTTGATGTCGCGGTACATTAACAATTGGCATAGGAACTGAATCTATTTGTGCTACAGTATCAGAAGCGTTATTTTCTTCTTGAGGGATATTTGTTCTTTTCCTCGATAGCACATCCATACCTTGAGTAACTTTGAAGATTAGTGAGTCTAACTTTAGCTGATCATTTTTATTTACCCTGTTGTAGGCATTGAGCAATGAAAGCGAAAATAATTGACCCTGTAACGCATATCCTACCTTGTTGAAATGCAATTTATCTGAAATTGTCAATTTGTTCTGATACCAAGCGTACATAGAACCCCATCCACCCATTGCTTCATTGAGATCATAGAGGGTAAGATTTTTAACCATTGCAATTTTGCGCAATTGGTTATTCACTTTCACTTGAACAGGAGGAATTCTATTGTTACTGCGGGTATCGGGAGCAGTGGTAAAAATAATTGCTGTATTGGGACTAATTCTCGTAATTTGATCAATGAAATTCATGATGGCTGGTGTATAAACAGCTGTATCTAGTTTTCCATTATATGCCTCATTTGTGCCGAATGAAAAAATCAATATATCGGGTTTTATTTTACCAATTTGCTCAACGGTATGTGGCGCTTTATAAATTAAATGAGTGAATTGAGCTCCAACAACACCTAGATGGTGATACGCAATTCCTTTTTGATGTAAGGGTAAAATCTCAAATCCATAAAATGCAAAATGATTTTGAATTGCATCAGTTCTCGAAAGATTAAGATTAAAACTTTGTAACACATTATCAGATTGGTAAACACTATATCCCCAACCATCTGAATGACTAAAAGAATCAATCAATTTCCATTCTGAGTCTAATTGCACTTTATATGATTGATTATCGGTAGAATGCCAAACTTTAATTTTTTGAAATTCCGGAGTAGAAAATACACCCAATGAGTTTTCTTCTCTAAACTTCTCAGTGAGTGAAACTTGAATTTTAGAATATGGACTACTTGTAGTTGCGCAATATCCTGAAACTCCAATTGGCGCGGTAAGTGAACCAGACATGGTTTTTAAACCGGTCCAAATACCCGATTGTTTCACCGCTACTCCTTTGGGACCAAAGCTTTTTGCCAAGGCATAAGGAAATAAGATACCTCTTCCTGCATTGCCAAATTGATATTGCAATTGCATTCTAATTTCACCAGAAAAGTAATCGCCTTGCACATGGCTATCGCCAATTTGCATAATTGTAAACAAAGTATCTCCTTTTATCGGATTTTTAAAGTTCTGAAATTGATTATTTAGGTAAACATTGTGCAATTTCTTTAAGGCAATTTTCAATTTGAGAGATTCTTGTATCTCATTGCTTTTCAAATTAATAATGGAACTATTATTTACAAGTTGATCTATTTGTGCAGAAGACTGAACGGCAATAGATAACAAAGCAATTGAAAAAATAAAACCCTTAATTTTCAAATTCATCAAAATTGAAAATAAATAAAAGGTTGAACCAAATCATCTTTGAATTGAACAATGATTTGTAATGTAACCAATACCCAAATAATCCAAGTAAAAGAAGGAAGAGATTGAATTTTTTGGTAAAAAGCATCTTTCCATTTGGGTGAAAAAAATGCAACCAATGCTGCAAAAAGTAACATAAACCCGGTTTCTGACCGCGAAATCCAAAAGCCTCCAAAGTCTTTCAAATTGAAATTGCTGAAAATCTGTGTAATGCTTGTAAATGCAGATTGAAAAGAAGCGGCTCTAAAAAATATCCAACAAAATGCTACAAAATGGAATGTAATAATTGTTCCCCAAAATCTGGAGAAATAAGAATTCTTATTGTTGGGAAAATAATGGCAATAGGCTTTATGAAATGCCAACGCAAAGCCGTGCGCAAAACCCCAGAAGATAAATCTCCAATCGGCCCCGTGCCAAAAACCACCCACCAACATGGTGATCATTAGAAACAGATAGGTATTGAATACACCTTTTCTATTTCCCCCCAACGGAATATAGATGTAATCTCTTAGCCAACTACTTAATGAAATATGCCATTTACGCCAGAAAACTGTAATATTTGATGATGAATAAGGATTATCAAAATTTTCTTTTAAGCGATAACCCAACATCAAAGCTATACCAATGGCAATATCTGAATAACCCGAAAAATCAAAATAAATCTGAAAACTATATCCATACATTGCCAATAAATTTTCGGCACCCGAGAAATTCGAAGGTGATTGATGAACGATGTCAACAAATTTCCCAATGTAATCGGCAATAAATAGTTTTTTAAGCAATCCAATTAAAATTCTGAAAAGACTTTCTTTATAAAGTGCAGCATTGATTATTTGCGGTGTAAAAATCTGAGGTAAAAAGTCTTTTGCACGCACAATTGGCCCAGCCACCAAATGCGGGAAAAATGTCATATAAAATGCATAATCACTTACATTTCTTGTTGCCTTAATTTCATTTCTATAGACATCCATCAAATAACTAATGGATTGAAATGTATAAAAAGAGATACCAATGGGTAGGAATAAATTATGATCTGTAAATTGGGTGTGAAAGATTGCGTTTATATTGTGTAAAAAGAAGTTGGCGTATTTGAAATACAACAAAAAACTCAAACTGTATGACAATGATAACCATAAAAGAATTTTCTTCTTTAATCCTTGTTGCTTTTCAATGGCGAGTGCAAACAAATAGTCTGATACAATCATCAAAACAAACAGACCCAAAAATGGCCCGCTCGATTTGTAATAAAAAAACAAAGAAAATGAAATGATATAGATTTTACGCCAAGTGTTTTTTTGCACCAAAGCAGCGTAAATCAGTAAGAAAATTCCAAATACGGCAAGAAATGTAAATTCAGTAAAAAACCAAGGTTCTTTGGTAGAATAACCAAACATTTTTTCTAATAATTTTGGATCCTTAAGCGGAGCAACAATTTGATTTATCCAGTTAGTATCCACGATATTTGGCTGCATTAATTGTAATTACAGGAGAAAGATAAGGTCGTGCTCGTTTCACGGGCACTTTCATTTTGATTTTATATTTTGCCGAGGTCTGAACCCACGCTGCGATACTGTCCATCCAAAGCCTGTACCCCTTATTATCAGGATGACGGCCATCTTTAGAACGAGGTAAGGTCAGATTTTTCGACATGAAATAAGCACCTGGTTCCGCAGATGATTCATAGACTTTATTAATTCCAAAATCTTCTTGCCAGTTAGCTGGACCTATCCATGTATAGGGAATACCTTTTATTTTTTCTGCCAATTGATTTGCAGCAATTTTCCTTGCCTTTAAATCTTTGGCGTACAATTCGTTTAAGCCCAAAACCATAAAAATATAAGTAGGTTTGTATCGGGCAATAATTTTATCAATGGTGTCTGACCGACCAAAATTGAATGTAGTAGCAGAATACCATTCTACTGCCAATACTATTTTATGTCCATTTTCCCTGCAATAATCGTTAATTGAATACCTAAGTCCCCCAATCTCTGAATCACCAATTAATAAAATTCGATGCTTCGTTGTGTCACTCAAAACTGGAATTATATTGTTTATTTTTACAATATTTCCATTAGAATCCAAGATAACTTTTGACAAAGAGTTTTTAGAACTTTTATTAGATTTATCAATTTCAGAAATCAATTGATCAACATCTTGATTACCTAAAACTTGCTTGAGTTCTAACTTACCAATTTTAATGGTATTGTCACTACAACTATAAATATATATTGCCAATAAGGGTAAAAAAATACTCAAACCAGCCCAAACAATAAGCCACCGAGATGGTTTTTTCGGTGCTGAATCAAAATCCTTTTCAGTAGGAATATTATCGTGGTTTATTTGTGAATTATCTTCCGTCAAAGCAGCGCAATTTTACTTTAATTTATTAAACAATTACGCAACCTTGTGCGGTTTCATTTTTAGGATAATCATTTTTGAAGTTGGCGTATTGCTTCTATCTGCAACACTATCTATAGGAACCAAGACATTAGTTTCTGGGAAATAGGTAGCTGAACATCCTTCAGGAATACTAAATTCAATAATGATAAAATTTCTAGCAACTCGTTCAACACCATTGTGGTGATTATACAAATCAACCTTATCTCCGGCTTTGTAGCCTAATTTTACAATATCGTTGTGATTCATAAAGATTACCCTTCTTTCGTTATGAACCCCTCTGTAACGATCATCTAATCCATAAATGGTTGTATTGAATTGATCATGACTTCTGATGGTCATCATAATCAATTCATCTTTCTCAATGTGAATTGGAGTAACTGTTGCAACCTTAAAATTAGCTTTACCGGTATTTGTTTTAAAAACACCTTCTCTTGCAGAATTTGGCAAATAGAATCCGCCAGGCAATTTAGAACGATCGTTGTAATGATCAAATCCAGGAATCGTTCTTTCAATATCCCAACGAATATTGTCGTAATGTTCCATGTATTTATCCCAATTCACTACTGTTTTTTCTTTGAAAACAGCTTTTGCCATTTTACATACAATCAAAGGCTCACTGAGTAAATTTTTAGAAACCGGTTTTAACATTCCCTTAGACATTTGAATAACGCCCATAGAATTTTCGCAGGTTACATATTGAAGTTGTCCGTTCACCATGTCTTGATCTGATCTACCATAACAAGGTAAAATAATGGCTTCCTTACCCGTAATTAAATGACTCCGATTTAACTTGGTTGAAATTTGAACGGTCAAATTACATTTTTCTAATGCCTCACCTGTGTATATTGTGTCTGGAGTTGCAGAAAGGAAATTCCCTCCCATTGCAATAAAAACTTTAGCCTTGTTTTGGTGCATTGCAGTAATACAATCAACTACGTCAAAGCCATGTTCTTTTGGTGGTTTAAAACCAAATGATTTTTCAATGTTCTCTAGGAAAACCGGTGATGGTTTTTCGTAGATACCCATTGTTCTGTCGCCTTGAACATTTGAATGTCCGCGAACAGGACAAGTCCCAGCGCCTTTTTTACCAATGCTTCCTTTGGCAATTAATAAGTTAACAACTTCCTGAATTGTTACAACTGCATTTTTATGCTGAGTTAAGCCCATTGCCCAACATGCAATAATTTTCTTTTTGTGCTTGATTGCCTCAAAAGTTTCTTGAATTTGTTCTAGGGAAATTCCGGAATTTTCAACCAGCCAAGAAAAATCTTGCTGTAATATATTTTCTCTCCAATTCTCAAAACCAGCAGTGTTATTTTCAATAAATTCAGGATCCAAAACAGTACCTGGATTTTTCTCTTCTTCTTTTAGCAATAAGTATTCTAATGCTTGCATTAGGGCCAAATCGCCATTGATTTTCACTTGCAAAAATATATCGGTTAACTTCGCTTTGATACCCAAAGCTCCTTTTATTGACTGTGGATCTTTAAAAGCAACCAACCCTGTTTCTGGCAACGGATTCACCGAAATAATGGTTGCACCGTGTTCTTTGGCTTTTTGCAAAGCACTCAACATCCTTGGGTGATTTGTACCGGGATTTTGACCAATGATCATAATCACATCGGCTTCATAAAAATCTTCCAACTTCACACTTCCTTTACCAATACCAACTGATTCACTTAAAGCAACACCGCTCGATTCGTGGCACATGTTACTACAATCTGGCAAGTTATTGGTTCCAAATTCACGAACAAAAAGCTGATATAAAAAGGCAGCTTCATTGCTGGTTCTACCTGAGGTATAAAAAACTGCTTCATTAGGAGATTGTAAAGCATTCAAATGAGTTCCTATTTTTTCAAAAGCAGCATCCCAAGAAATGGGTTGATAATGAGTTGCACCCTCCGCCAAATACATTGGTTCAGCCAAACGGCCTTTTTTACCAATTTCATAATCATTTAATTCAGATAAATCGGCAACGCTATTTTTTGCAAAAAAATCGGCTGTTAACTTTTTGGTTGTTGCCTCTTCCGCCACAGCCTTAGCGCCATTTTCACAATATTCACCAATTTGAGAACGATCGTCATCTGGGTCAGGCCATGCACAACTTGGGCAATCAAAACCTCCTTTTTGATTTAAGCTAAACAGTGCTTTCACCCCCCTAACCATGTTCATTTCACTAAAAACATGCTTCACAGCAACACCAACCCCGGTTAATCCGGCGGCAGATTCACTCGGTAATGTTAGCCTTAAATTTAAAAGTGTTTCTGGGTTTTCAGCTTTAGGAATATGCTTATTTTCTGACATAATATTAAATGATCATGCTAAATTACTGAAAACTTCGGAAATCAAATGAATTATCCAAATAATTTAACCCTCAAATGCTGTAACATGTAAACTTTATAATACAATTCTTTCAGGGGCAGCATAGATATTAAATCGATTGTCTCTCAAAAAACCAATCAGTGTAATATCTAATTCTTCGGCCAAATCAACCGCCAAACTTGAAGGGGCTCCTACCGCACAAATCATTCTAAATCCAGCCATGCTGGCCTTTTGTACCAATTCAAAACTAACCCTTCCACTTAAAAATAAGATATTATTAAATAGTGGTATTTCATTTTTTTGAACCGCACTTCCAATTAATTTATCTAACGCATTATGCCT
>CANFVI010000081.1 GCA_947450405.1 Flavobacteriales bacterium | reverse complement strand
GGTTTTGATATTGAAACCGGTGGACACGTTTTTCAAGTGCATTTTACTAACAGTAGCGGCTTAAATGAAGCTCAGTTTATTAGCAATACCCACGATACTTGGGATACATACGGAATTCGTTTTGGATTTAATCTGTCAAGGGTATTCACAATTGTAAATCCCTCAAAATTTAAATAAAATCAATTAACTCCGTATTGATAAGGATTACCGCTGAACCGATACATACAAACTGGGATGCTTTTTAGGCTTTTATTTGAAGTTTCAATTGTAACACGTAGTTCACTGTTTTTATTCCAATTTGGGATGTCAGATAGTTTTAATACGTGAAATGCAGCACCAAATCCTGCTTGCCAAAAATCATTGCAATTCGTGTATCTGTAATCAATTTGTTCGTCTTTGGTATTTTTTGAAAATAAAGAAGATTCATGATTGATAATGGCGGTAACGATTTTGCAATCACCTATCATTTTGTCTATTTTAATTACAATTAAATCATTGGGTTGGATATCGTCATTCACAAAACTGTGATTGTTTACAATATACTTTCCAAAATAATCATTTGAAAACGAATACGTATAATTTACGTTTGTAGAAAGTGAAGTTTCATTTGCTAACATGAAAGGGAAACCATCAAAGTTTTTGTGCATTGAACTTAAATAATTGGTGTCTATCAAAGAATTAATATTAAACTCGTCTATTTGTCCGCCAATGAAATTGGAATGGTTCTTAGAATTTGGAAAGTAATAATAGAGAAGTGGTCTAAGTGAAGGATTGGTGCCTGCATTCGACATCATCCACAATGTAGTTTTTCCCTTCATATTTTTGAGGGATAAATAAACGTCCTTCCAGTTCCAATCGCTTTTGGACATCATCCAGATGTTCGGATTAGAAAACAGATTGAATGATTTGTTAATCTTTGATTGGTGGTATTGAAAAACATCATTTGGCCCATCAATGATGAATTCTGATTGAGAATTATAGTTTTTATTTAAAGTTGAAATTTGAGACTCATAAACGTCATGTATTTCCACTGAATACCTTTGTTTTACAATGAAAATCTCGGCAATTCCCGTACATGCTATGATACTGACCAAAGAAATATATAGCCATCTTTTGATGGAATTGAATACATTACTGATTGCAATAACCAGCAATGGAAACGAGAAGAAGAGTACATTGTTTTGTAATACAGGTTTGAAATTAATGGAATAAAAATAACCAATTAAAATTGGAATTATCCATATCACAGTGAATACGAATGTGAATTTCCAAGCTGTGTTTTTTAGTTTCAAAGTATAAAATAAGCCCGTTAAAAAGGCGTAAGCTATAAGAAGAGAAAATGTTACACTGTTGTTAAATATGTAAATGATATGGTTTAGAAAGAAAGATGAATCAGGTTTGCCGAGCCAATCAAGCCCACCTAATTTTAATTGGCTGGAAATGATAGAAATTTGTGGAATGGCCAAAAAGCAAAATAGCCAAAAAGCTTTCAATAAATCTTTCCTTTTTTCCGGTTGAAACAAAAAGACATATGCAATTATTATGAAAGTAGTTAACGTTGCAAAATGATGGGTATAAAATGCTCCTGCTGAAAAAATGGAAATTAAAATCCAGTTTCTACGATGATTAAATGCTTCCTTATTTGAAATATCCAATTGCCATAGTGTAGCCAGGGTAAAAAACTGGCCAAAAATATAAGGCCTAACCCATAAAGATAGATCAACTTCCCACCATAAAACCGACAAACAAAGCATAGCAAAATAGGCCGGTTTTAATCCGAATATTTTCTTGGTAATAATAAAAGTCATTATCACATTTGCCAAGCCGAAAAGTGCTGTAATAATTTTCAATGGCAAGGGGTTGGCTGAAAATTGATTTATCCAAAACCAAATAAACGTTTGTACTCCTGCGGGATGACCATCTACTAAAATGCCATTGAGTATATGCTGTTGCCAATTGGCTGCATTTTGTGCCCGGAAAATCGCACTTAATTCATCGCTGTCAAATTGAAACTGATCAATTTTGTAAAATCGCAGAAAGACGGCCAACCCTAAAATAAAAACATAGGGCAATGCACGAATACTCTTTTCTTTGAATGGAATCATTAGGTTTTTTGCTTGTTTTTCTGCGCAGAAGGAAACAAGATGTTATTTAGAATAAGTCGGTAACCAGGACTATTGGGATGTAAATTTAAATCTGTGGGTTGTTCGCCAACCATGTGCTGATAGTCTTCAGGATCATGGCCACTGTAGAATGTCCAAGTTCCTTTTCCCATGGTGCCATGAATGTACCGAGCTTCTTTAATTAGTGCATTTTCACCCATAATTAATACGTCACTTTTTACCAATTCCTTATGGAATGCAGTGGTTTGTCCCATGAAACCCTTGATGGTTCTCGTATGGTTTTGACATAGTATACTTGGAATTAAATCCCACTTTGCAGAGTAATCGAACAAGGTAAATAAATCAGTTTCTTCGGTAACGCCTCTTAGCACAGGGTTGGGATTTACATCGATATTGCTGTATTCATATATATAAGGATCGTTTTCGAGCAAAAAGTTTTTAAATGCAAAGCACTGCGCATAGTCTAATTTCTGTTGGGCATTCGGTTCTGAGGGTGTTCCATCGAACATTACTTCGCAGATATCGGTGTTTTGAGCGGCTAGTGCAATGTCGTAGGTGTCTGTTGCACTGCACATTGCAAATAAAAATCCTCCACCCAAGCAAAAATCTCTGATTTTGAGTGCTACATTCTTTTTAAGTTCACGAACGGAATTAAATCCATGCTTCTTTGCCGTTGATTCGCCTTCGGCAACTTCTGCTTGATACCAAGGTGCATTCGCATAAGATGAAAAGAATTTCCCAAATTGCCCTGAAAAGTCTTCATGATGAAGGTGTAACCAATCATATTCAGTTAGTTTGCCTGCCATTACTTCATCGTCAAAAACAACGGTGTAAGGAATTTCGGCATAGGTAAGCACCATGGTTACGGCATCATCCCAAGGTTGTTTGGTTTTTGGCGAATACACAGCAATTTTAGGCGCATTGAGTAATTTCACCATATTCATGTTCACAGATGGATCGGCGATTGTGTTTTCAATACCATTCGCTTCTGTATTTGAAATAACGTCAAAAGATATTCCTCTGGTTTTACATTCAGTTTCGAGGGATGGGGTATAGGGCGACATAAAACTTCCCCCCCGATAATTCAATAACCATGTAACTTCGGTTTTTTGTTTGTCGAGCAGCCAAAAAGCAATTCCATAAGATTTCAAATGGTTCTTTTGAGATTCATCCATAGGAATCAGTATTTGATTTGCTTTAGCAAACAAAAAACTTCCCAATAAAATTATAAAAACTAAGCTATTTTTTGTCCTACCCATACCATAAATACTCCCAAAACTACAGATGTAATTGCATAACCAAACATAAGTCCATATTCTTTAGCATCTAAATAGCGGAGTATTTCCAATCCAAAACCTGAAAAGGTGGTAAAGCCGCCCAAAATGCCAGTTATCCAAAACGATTTGCTCAATTCTGAATTTAATTTAGTCCATAAAATACCAATGAAAAAGCAACCCAATAAATTTATAGCAAATGTGCCATAAGAAAATTGAAGCGGTTGAAATGGTATTATTTTGTTAATGAATCCCCTCAAAGTAGCACCAATACTACCTCCAAAAGCAATTAACAAAACGATTTTTAAATTCATAAAGCGAAAATAAGCTATGCCGTTCGTATTTTTGCATGATGCAAGTGGAAATTACAAATATCATCGATGAAACCAACCGTGTAAAGCGCTTTGAGTTATCAACTACAGATGCTAGTGTAATTGAATTTGTACCTGGCCAATTTGTTCAGATTATTCATCCAGATTTACCTGAGTTTGAAAATACCCGAAGTTACTCTATATCCTCACTCAAATCGGGTACGAATAAAATAGAATTGTGTATCGCTTTGAATGAAAACGGCATTTTTACACCTTGGTTGTTTCAAAAGTCACTAGGCGATATTTTGAAAATTTCGGAATCTCGCGGTGAATTTGTATTAAAGAGTGAGCATTTGAATTTTCCAATTATGTTCATTTGCACTGGAACTGGAATTGCTCCGTTTCGAAGTATGATTCATACTGCTTTAGCCGCAGGAAATCAAGATGTCTATTTGATTTTTGGAAACAGAAAGAAAACCGATATTTTATACAAAAGTGAATGGGAAATTTTAATGAATTCAAATTCAAAATTTCATTATTTACCTGTGCTCAGTCAAGAATCTGATTTCGAAAATTTAGGATATGTACATGAATTTTATTCAAATATTTTGAGGGAAATAGGAGAGGCCAGAATTTTTGTTTGTGGCTGGAAAGACATGTGTGCTGAAACGCGTAACCGATTGAAGGCAATGGGTTACAACCGCAGACAATATTTCTTTGAGCAATACGATTGATTCAATATGTCACTTAATATTGGGATTGTTAATCGTGTGTTAAGTTTCATGTATGGTGTTTGTTGCCCTTTTTATAAAGGATTTTAATTCGATAAAGATTTGTAAAAAATGCAAATAATTTTGTTCTAAGTGATTTATCAGTTATTATTGCAGTCGAATTGAGGAGTAATAAGGTTAGCCTTTATGCTTTTTACCTTTCTATAGGTATTAACAAATTCAAAAACATTTAAAATTATTTTTTTCGTTATCACAAGATATGGCAAATACACCGGATCTCGGTAAAATGAGTGTAGCAGAGCTGCGTACAATGGCTACTGCATTGGAAGTTCAAGGAACTGAAAAGTTAAAAAAACCTGAAATTATTGCTGCAATTGAAAAAATTGCAAATCAATCTGAATCTAATACTTCAAATGCCGAAGTTAGTAGTGCCGTTTATGAAGAAAATACAGGAAAACGCAAACGAGTTCCTGTAAAAAACGATTTGACGTCTAATGAAACTGTAGTTGAAGATGCTACAGCAAAACTTGAAACGCCTGTCGCTGAAATGGTTGAAACTCCGGTTGCCAATAACACTGCAGTAGAATCAAACGACCGCGAAAAACGCAATTTTAGAGAACGTAAAAATAAAGGATTTAAAAATGGCCCAACAGACAGCAAGGAACAGGAAAGCGTTGCTCCCGTTACTAGTTTGCCAGTGCCTGAAAATCAGAGTGAAATAAATAGGAACAACAATCCAAGAAACAATCAAACACCTAATCCGCGTTTGAGTAATAATCCAAATCATCCCAGTCACCCAAATCATCCCAGAAATCCGAATAACAGAAATAATGCAAATCAAAATGCAAAAGGTTCTTCGGAGGGAAATAATGAGGGCGTTGTAGAAACGAATTTCAATGTAAATCCTGATCATGTAGAGCGTCAAAAGCCTCAAGAAACGGAAGACGAAAAACGCAAACGCGAAATTTTGGCTCAATTAATGGAGATGGACGGAATTGTAGTTACACAAGGTGTTTTGGAAACTGTACCCGATGGGTATGGCTTTTTAAGATCTCCCGACTATAACTATGTAGCATCACCAGATGACGTTTATGTGCCAGGATATTTGATTAAGCAAAATGGATTGAAGGTGGGAGATACCATTCGTGGTAGCATACGTCCCCCAAAAGACAATGAAAAATACTTCTGTTTGGTGAAAATTGAGTCAGTGAATGGAAAAACGCCTGAGGAAGTAAGAGATAGGGTTGCATTTGAGCATTTAACGCCTTTATTTCCTGATGAAAAATTGAATTTGTGCGACAATCCTAAAAACTATCCAAATAGAATTATCGATATGGTTTCGCCAATTGGTAAAGGCCAACGTGGATTGATTGTAGCACAGCCTAAAACAGGTAAAACGTGGTTGTTGAAAGGAATAGCAAACGCAATTGCTGCCAATCACCCTGAAGTGTATATGATCATCTTGCTTATCGATGAACGTCCTGAAGAGGTAACAGATATGGCAAGAAGTGTAAGGGCAGAAGTTGTTGCGAGTACATTCGATGAACCGGCCGATAAGCATGTGAAATTGTCGAACATGGTTTTAGAAAAGGCAAAAAGATTGGTAGAGTGTGGTCATGATGTGGTTATTTTATTAGATTCAATTACCCGTTTGGCAAGGGCTTATAATACTGTTCAACCTGCGTCTGGTAAGATTTTGTCGGGTGGTGTTGATGCGAATGCATTGCATAAGCCAAAGAGATTCTTTGGAGCAGCTAGAAATATTGAAAACGGTGGTTCTTTAACAATTATTGCAACGGCCTTAACAGATACTGGTTCAAAAATGGATGAAGTAATTTTCGAGGAATTTAAGGGAACTGGAAATATGGAATTGCAGTTAGACCGTAAATTGTCGAACAAGAGAATATTCCCTGCAATTGATATTTTGGCATCAAGCACTAGGCGAGAAGACCTATTAATTGACAAAGTTTCGTTGCAAAGAATGTGGGTATTGAGAAATCATTTATCGGACATGAATGCTGAAGAAGCAATGAATACTTTCTTGCGATACATGCAAAACACCAAAGACAATACAGAATTCTTGGTAAGTATGAATGGATAAATTCATAATTATTTACTTTTTTATTCCGATTTTTTATTCTTGCTTTTTTTGGTTTCGTATAAACCATTGGATTTCTTTATTTTGAATGGCATTGCACTAAAAAAAATACTATTTGAAAAAATGTTAATAAACCAACATAATTCGTTTGGTTTGGTTTGTTAATTTTACAATCGAATTTAAGTATATGGATAAACTAAAAGTTGTTACGGATTATTCTAAATTAACCCCAGATTTATTGGAGTTATTTAATGAAACCTACCCACATGGTATTGCTGGGAAAACAATCCGTTTCCCAAATTCAAAAGGCGAAATTGTAACCGCAGTGAGATTGGAAACAGAGGAGAGAATTTATTTGGTGAAATTGAGTGCGAAAGCAAAAGAGATCCTTACAGAAGATGATTTAGATGCAATGATTCGACCCCTTGGAAAAGATGCCGAAGCTGAAGAGTCTGAAGAGGAGCCCGAAGAGGATTCGCCAAAAGATGAACCTGAAGAAGATTAATCTTTCTTTGGTAATTGGATTATAATTATCCAACTTTGTGGCATGTCTAAACCAGTTGCCGTTATTACTGGAGCTTCCAGAGGAATAGGTCGTTCTATTGCAATTAAATTTGCATCAAACGGATTTGATTTATTTATTGGGGGAACCAACCCTAACACATTAAAAGAATTACAAAGAGAACTTGAGCATGATTTTCAATGCAAATGTTCTTTTTTTGCTGCAGATTTATCTGTTGAAAATCAGTGTAAATTATTTGCTGATGCAATTTTAAGCGAATATTCAAAAGTGGATGTCTTGGTAAATAACGCAGGTG
>CANFVI010000080.1 GCA_947450405.1 Flavobacteriales bacterium | reverse complement strand
GTATCGATTGCCTGAGTAATAATAACAGGTGAATTCAATACATACAATTCAAACATTTGCTCTAAATAAGTAGCTTTTTTCGTAGTATCAACTGAAGTAGTATCTTTTGTTGTTGTTGTTTCCTTTTTACATGAGGTATTCAATGAAACAAATAAACCGCCTAAAATAAATAATGAGAGTACTAACCTGTTTTTCATATTATCAAAGATAATAAAAAAAACTCATATAAATTTTACTACATAAATTGAGCAAAAAGACTGAAATTTGCGATATGCAGAAAAAAATATTTTTTCTTATTGTAATTACATTTTTATCAATGACAAATATCGACGCTCAAAACGTAAAATACGAAATTCGTATTCCTAACGCTAAAAACCATTATGCCGAGGTGCTTATTCAAACAGTTGCCTCTGAAAAAGGCGTTACCAAAATAAGCATGCCGGTGTGGACGCCAGGTAGTTATTTGGTGCGTGAATTTGCAAAAAATGTGGAATCTGTTTCATGTGACTTAAATAGTCAACCTATTGCAATTGATAAAATCGACAAAAACACTTGGGCCATCCCCTCTAAAAAAGGCGATAAAATTTCCTTTCGATACAAAGTTTATTGCTTTGAATTAAGTGTAAGAACTTCATTTATTGACGCAGACCAAGCCTTGTTAAATATGGCTTCGGTATTGATGTTTGTTGAGGGCAAAGAAAAAATGCCGGGTCAACTTACAATCGTTTCTCCAGCAGGTTGGATGTCTAGCACTAGCCCATTATCTTTTATGAGCCAAGACCCAATGGAATCTCATCCAACTGAATTATTTGCAGAATTTGAAAACTATGATGAATTGGTAGATTCGCCAATTCAATTAGGCAATTTCCAAACATTCGAATTCGAAGTTTCAAATGTCAAACACCGTGTTGCCCTGGTTGGCAAAAACAATGCAAACGTTGAAAAACTCAAATTGGATATGCAACACATTTGTCAAACCATGACAAATATTGTGGGAGTTCACCCCTGCAAATCATATACTTTCATTATTCAAAATGTAGAAGCGGGCGGCGGCGGACTTGAACATAAAAATGGGTCTACACTCATGATGTCGAGATTTGGATATAATAACCCTAGCAGTTATCAAGGTTTGCTTGGATTGGTAGCACACGAATATTTCCATTTGTGGAACGTAAAAAGAATTAGACCAGTGGCTTTAGGTCCATTCGATTATAACAATGAAAACTATACCAAGTCACTTTGGATCGCTGAAGGAATTACTTCTTACTACGATGAATTGGCACTAATGAGAGCAGGTTATGTAAGCCGTCAAGACTTTTTAAATACATTGGTGGGATATATCAATAACCATGAAAACAGAGCTGGAAGCAAAATAGCTACACTTCATGAAATGAGTTGGGATGCATGGATAAAGGAATACCGTCCTTCAGAAAATTCAAAAAACAACTCCTATTCATACTATTCAAAAGGATTAATTATTGGTGCATTGTTAGATATGACCATTTCTAAAGCTACCAATGGAAAAAAATCTTTAGACGATGTTTATAAAACCCTTTACAACGATTTTTACCTAAATACAAAAAAAGGAAAAGTGAAAGACGGAATGGGATACACAGATGAAGATTTTCTAAATGTATGCAATAAAACTGCAGGAGTTGATTTGTCGGCAGACTTTAACAAGTGGTTGAAATCAACCGAATCGCCAGATTATACATCAATTTTCAAAAATCTAGAATTGGATATTAAAAAAGTTGAAGGAAATAAATTCAATTGGGGTTTAAATTACGAGCTTTCAAATGGAAAAACCATTGTGAAATATGTGAGAAATCCAGGTCCCGCTTTAGACTTAGGATTGAACGTAAATGATGAAATTATTGCACTAAACGGAGTTAGGGTAAATAACGATTTAGAAGCGACATGGATGAAAATTGGAAAATCTGAATCGGTAGAGATTTTAATCAATCGTGGGGGATTAATTCGAACGTTATTTGGGAGTTTCAAAGGATTCAACGAGATAGATTATTCAATTTCTTTGAACGTCAATCAAAAAACTAACGACTATTGGTTAACTGAAGGTGCTGTTCAAAAATGGTTGAGCGTAACAAAATGACAATCATTCAATCAGAGATACTAAAAAATTGGATTGCCACAGTTTTTGAAACATGTGGTTTTTCTGCCAAAAATGCACAACAAAGTGCAAAAGTATTGTTAGATGCCGATTTAAGAGGAATTGATAGCCATGGTGTTGCAAGACTTAGCGGATATGTGAGGTTAATTCAAAAAGGCAGGATTAATCCTAACCCAAATTTCACTGTAAATCATAGAAAAAAAACCATGATACACGTTGATGCCGATGGTGGTATTGGTTTATTGTCAGCACCATTTGCCATGAACTTGGCAATGGATGCAACTGCCGAATATGGAAGTGGCTGGGCTGGTATTTCAAACTCTAATCATTTTGGAATTGCAGCTTATCATGCAATGATGGCATTAGAAAAAGATTTTATCGGGTTTGCAATGACAAACGCAAGTCCATTGGTTACACCTTCGGGTGGAAAACAGAGAATGTTGGGCACAAATCCCATTTGCATTGCAGTTCCAACTCATAATAAAATTCCTTTTGTATTGGACATGGCAACCGCTGCTGCTGCCAATGGAAAACTTGAAATAGCAGAAAGATCCAACAAGCCAATTCCTGAGGGATGGGCAATTACACAAAATGGTGAAGCCACCACGGATGCCAAGGCTTTGAAAAACGGTGGTATATTACTTCCTTTGGGAAGTAACAAAAACGGAGGTTACCATAAAGGATATGGACTTGGATCATGGGTTGACATATTTTCTGGGGTATTAACCGGTGCCAACTTTGGGCCATGGGTTCCGCCTTTCGTATCATTCTTAGACCCAATTGCAAATCAACCAGGAAAAGGGATAGGTCATTTTGTGGGTTGTTGGGACATTGATGGGTTCCAAGACAAGGAAACCACAAAAATGAACATGGATTTATGGATTCAAACCTTTAAAAATACGGTATCTATAGATAATGAAAATCCTGTTTTAATACCTGGCGAAATAGAACATCATTTATCTAACGAAAGATCAAATATTGGCATTCCTTTGGTAGATTCGGTTTGCAAAGATATTGAATCATTATCTGCAGAATTAAACATTAATACACCCCTATAAATCATGGAAAAACAACAAAAACAAAAACTGGCGGTTGCCATTATATTTTTCACTATCATTACCGGAATTTCAATTTGGGCGTATTTCTCAATATTAAAACCAAATAAAGAATACCACAAAACAACTGGAAAAAAATACACCCAGAAAAAGCAATACAAAACTGATTACAATCCGGATTTTATTGACAGCATGGTTGAAGTCAATAAAAAAGCTGAAAAAAAATAATTAAAACATTTTTGCAAATAATTGCTCCATAAATTGAGCATCATTTACTTTGTCTTCTAACTTTTCAGAAATGATATGTTCTAACAAAGCGTCATTTTTTGCTCCCCAATTGAGGGCATCCAAATAATCGTCATTTGAAAAGGTAGTTCTTTCGTATTGACTCTTGAATTTATCAGGATATAAAACTACCAAATCATGTTCTACATGTTTTTTATGTAAGAATTCTGGAGATCCTACTAAGTCCCTCATTTCTATGAAGTTTTGCAAAGCCAAATTTGCAATTGCATCGGCATTGGGTTTTCTCGATTTTTGATAGGCATCCAAAATCTTTGTCCAATCTCCGTGAAACTCATCAATACATTGGTCTAATACCACACAATCTTCAAATGAACAGTTCATTCCTTGTCCATAAAAAGGCACTATTGCATGGGCACTATCACCCATTAAGGCAACTTTATTTTTAACCCAAGGGTAGCAACGCATGGTTGCCAAATTGCCAGTAGGATTATTAAGAAAATCATCAACTAAGTTAGGCATCAATGACAATGTATCTGGAAAATACGTTTCAAAAAACGACATCACCGATTCTTTGGTGTTGAGTTTTTCAAGACTCACATCTCCTTCGAAAGGCATGAATAACGTACAAGTGAAATTACCACCTGGATTTGGCAATGCAATCATCAAAAAGCTGCTGCGCGGCCAAATATGCAAACTATTTACATCCATCTGAAATTCACCATTTGCTCCAGGTACAATTTCTAACTCTTTATATCCATAATTTTCATAGGTTTGAGAAAAGTTATATCGAGGATAACGAATCATGGCATCTCTAACCGCTGAAAAAGCACCATCGGTTGACAAAATTACATCTGCTTTATCTTTAATAATTTCGCCTGACGCATTTACAAAAGTGGTTTCATTGGTTTCTAAATTGGCATTGGTGCATTTGTGATCAAAATACATATGAATGTTTGGATATTGATCCGCCAATTGCAACAACTTGATATTCAATTGCCCTCTAGAAACAGAATAAATCATTTGATCTTCTCTTCCATAAGCCTGATATGCCAAATCTCCTTTAACACTGTGCATCATTCTGCCTTTCATTGGAATTGATATGTTTAAAATATCGTTTACCAACCCAACTTTGCTCAGTGCATTTATTCCTCTCGTTGACAGTGCCAAATTGATACTCCTACCCCCTTCATACTTTCCAAGGCGCATATCGCCACGTCTTTCGTATAAGTGAACATCATATCCTTTTTTAGCCAAGTAAATCGACATTAAACTACCAGCTAAACCGCCGCCAACCAAAGTTATTTTTTGAGACATATTGCAAATTTAAGGCATCGAATGATGCAATCCTCAAAAAAATCCATCATTTTTGTTCCTTTATGCATTATTATCGGGTTCCATCCTTCATTCAACGTTTTTTTTACCGCTATTACTGGCGAATGGCTAAAAACGAGAAGACAATTTATTTGACTTTTGATGATGGTCCAAACGATATTGTTACGAATGAAGTACTCGATATTTTAAACAAAAACAAGATCAAAGCAACATTCTTTTCTGTAGGTGAAAATGCAAATAAGTTTCCAGAAGTGATGGATCGTATTGTTTCTGAGGGACATTCAATTGGCAATCACACTTATAATCATTTGAAAGGTTGGACATCCCCCATAGACGAATACATTGAAAATGTAGAGAAATGCCAACTGCAATTATTGAATCACGATAGTTGCAATTTATTTCGACCACCTTACGGCAGAATTACAAAAAAGCAAGGTCAATCCATCATAAATTTAGGATTTAAAATTATTATGTGGGATATTTTGAGCTATGATTATGACAAAAACCTGAATTGCAAGGATAGCCTAACAAAAATCTCTAAAAGAACAAGAAATGGAAGTATCATTGTATTCCATGATAGTTTAAAAGCCCAGGCTCAACTGCATCAAATTTTACCAAAATATATTGAAAATATGCTGGATAGAGGATTTCAATTTAAACCGATAATCTAATGGTTGAAATTATTTTGATTGTTTTAGTTTCTCTCTATTTGATTGTTCAAATCTGGCAAACCATTTCATTATTTAGGTATCAAGTTTATTCTCACTACAAAAATTACACGGTTGAAAAGGATCAATGGACGGGTATTTCAAATGATTTACCTGAAATTAGCATATGGGTAGCTTGCCGAAATGAAGAAAAAAACATTGTGCAATGCTTAACATCTCTGGTCAATTTAAAATACCCCCAAGAAAAAATTCAAATCCTCGTTGGAAATGACCAAAGTACCGACAATACCAAGAAGTTGGTATTGTCATTCATTGATTCTTATTTATCAGACTCATCTCAATATAGCGAAAAAAAAGCACAAATCCAACTGATTGATATAGTTGATAATGATTCGGGATTAAAAGCCAAAGCCCGCGTAATGGCGCAATTGGATAAATTTGCAATTGGAAATTATTACTTAATTACAGATGCCGATATCGTTGTAAATCCGAATTGGGCATTGGGTTTGTTGGGAAGTTTGTCATCCAACATGGGAGTTGCAAGTGGCACCACAATGGTTAAAAGCGAAGGAATTTGGGGTTGGCTACAAGAAATAGATTGGGCCTACTTTATGGGCTTATTGAATCTTATTTCATTTTCAGGAATTCCAGCTACTGCTGTTGGAAACAACATGATTTTGAAAAAAGAGGCCTATTGGGAAACAGGTGGTTATGGGAAAATACAATTTTCAATTACTGAAGACTATAAATTGTATTCAGAAATTTGTAAAAAAGGTTGGAACTGGAACAATGTAATGAGTCCACAGGTCCTTGCCTTTTCAGATAAGATTGAGGGATTTATACCACTACTCCACCAACGCAAGCGTTGGCTCAGCGGGGGAAAGGAGTTGCCTTGGTATTGGTGGCTGTTGTTTGGTATTTTCGGATCATTTTATTTTGTAATGCCCATTTTATTGGTAGTCAATCTAAAATTGGGATTGCTATTTTGGTTTATCAAAATAGGTTTGCAAACCGTTCAGATAAACAAAATTTATGCTTTGTTAGGACAGCGAAGACCTTTCTTTATTCAACATGTTGCATACGAGTTATACATGTTTTTAATTACCATTGGTACTGCAATCTTCTTTTTCTCACCGGCTAAAACCGTGTGGAAAGAAAGAAAATATTAATTTATTTGTAATTATTCTAAATAGTATTTAGATTTGCGCTTAATTAGAATTAATCTAAATAAAATGCTAAGAAATTTTATCATTTGTGGACTTTGTGGAATTATTGGAAATGCGAATGGCCAGTCTTTAAATGACACATCAAAAAACCACCTCGAATATTTGGCAGAAATATCGTTGGTGGGCCAACAAAGCAAAAGAGATGTATTGCCATCACCGGAAATCATAGGAACCAAGATTAACGCTGGTAAAAAAAATGCAATTATTGTTCTCGACAATTTGAATACCATTGTTGTAAACAACAATATGCGTCAAATATTGGCAAAAGTTCCTGGAATGCATATTTGGGAAAGCGATGGATCTGGTATTCAAATTGGAATTTCAACCCGCGGTTTAAGTCCAAATAGAAGCTGGGAATTTAACATTCGTCAAAATGGGGCGGACATTGCGGCTGACCCATACGGTTATCCTGAAGCCTATTACAATCCTCCAATGCAAGCTATCCAGCGCATTCAAATAATCAAAGGTGCAGGAGCATTGCAATTTGGGCCTCAATTTGGAGGGATGATTAATTACATCATGCGCGATGGAAAATCGGAAGCTAAACCTATTGCCGTTCAAACGGCACAAACCATTGGTAGTTTTGGGTTATATAACAATTTCTTGGCGGTAAGTGGAAGGAAAAATAACTTCTACTATTATGCATTTTATGATAGACGTTCAGCAGAAGGATATAGAAAAAACAGTGCTTACAATACCCAAACTTTGT
>CANFVI010000079.1 GCA_947450405.1 Flavobacteriales bacterium | reverse complement strand
GGAGACTTACTCTTAACGGTAATCTCCTGACGACCCTTTCTAATTAACTGTTGAATAGTAGGCATATTTTTTCCCAAAAAGGACGGCAAAATTAACGCTTTTATTTCTTAAAATCAACACATGCTCGAAAAAAAAGTAAAAAAATATCAGATTTCATGCTTCTGCCTTGTTATTTAAGACATTACACCCCTTTTAAAACACAACCATTTATCTCAAATTACTCACTTTACCCACATTTTTAATACATTTTAAATTACTGTCGTAAAAAAACAACGCATTTTATGCAACCATTTCCACAATTTTTACGTCTTTTGTAAATACATTATATTTGTTATGAACATGTCCACCCACACCCTATTCAAAAAATCTCTATTTATCCTTTTTACCCTTTGCACCATTACTCTAGTTGCTCAAACAAAAAAGACCAATGCCCCCAAAATTAAATTGGGCCCAGATATTTCTTTCGAAACAAAAAAACACAACTACGGTGAGTTAGATGAAACCATGAAATTTGCATCCTACCGCTTTTTATTTACTAATACCGGCGATGCTCCCCTATTTATCAATAAAGTTGAATCATCATGCGGCTGTACGAGTCCATCATGGACACTTGATTCTATTCCTCCAGGGGGAAAAGGTTATATAGAAACCCGCTACGAAACATCTAACCATTTAGGCCAATTTCATAAAACTGTTACTGTTTATACAAACGTACCTAAATCTCCTTTCGTTTATTTAGATATAGAGGGAAATGTGATCCGTCCGAAAGCCACTTTTATTGGCGCCCCTACGCCTCAGTCAATTGGTAGTTTGGTGTTTGAAAAAGGAGCGGTAATTTTTGAACCCCTTTACGATAATAGAATAGATTCGCAATATATCAAGCTTACAAATACTACATTATACACAACCAACTTCACTCCCATTAATCCAGACGATTTTCCTTCCTATTGCAAAATATTAGATTTTCCAAGTTCACTTGAACCAAATGAATTTGCAAAAATAAAAGTCATTATTGATGGAAAAAAAGCCCCAGGATACGGATTTGGTGCTTTTCAAGTTCCTATTTTCTCCGACAATGTTGTACTTCCCGCGATGGGATTAAATATTACCTATAAAAGAAGTCAGTACTTTCCAAAATATTCTCAAAAAGAGCTCGCTAAACAGCCTAAAATCGAAATTGCGAAGCCTATGCACGATTTTGGCCCTCAAACCTCTGGTGGCTACTTATTTTGCAATTTCGACATCAAAAACACAGGCAAGAAAGATCTCGTTATCAAACAAATCATGCCCGATTGTCCTTGCTTGCGATTTAAAGATCATAAAAACACAATTGCCCCAGGAGAAACATTAACCTTGGAAGCAATTTTTGATACAGTAACTAAAAATGGATCAAAAACCATTGGTTGCGAAATTGTAACCAACGACCCAATAAATCCCTCAAAATACATTTACGTAAAGGCGCAATTTCAAGAGAAATTCACCTTGAAGTGCGCAACATGCGATTAATAAAATGAATTCAAAACAAAAAAGACCATCAAATTGATGGTCTTTTTTGTTTAAAATATCGAATTAAATTATTGTAAGTTATGATATACGTTTTGAACGTCATCATCACCTTCTAAACGCTCAATTAAGTCTAAAACCTCTTTGGCTTGATCTTCAGGTAAGTCAACAAACGTACTGGGAATATATTGCAACTCGGCGTTTGCAATTTCTATTTTTAAATCTTCCAAACCTTTTTGCATCAATCCAAAATCTGTGAAAGATGTATAGATGTATACTACATCTTCGTCAATCGCAAAATCTTCAATACCGCAATCGATCAATTCAAATTCAAATTCTTCAAGATCTCTGCCTGCCAATTTTGCAATATCTATTTTGAATACTCCTTTACGAGAAAACATAAAATCTAAAGACCCTGTTTTACCCATAGTTCCACCACCCTTGTTAAAGTGCATACGAATATTGGCAACCGTTCTTGTAGTATTGTCAGTTGCTGTTTCAACCAAAATTGCTACAGCATGCGGACCATAACCTTCGTAACGAACCTCTTCATAATTGCCTTCGGCTTTGCTACTTGCTCTTTTGATTGCTGCATCTACCCTATCCTTAGGCATGTTTACGTTTTTGGCATTTTGCATAGCCAAACGCAAACGTGGATTGTTGTCTGGATTTTCACCCGACAGCCTTACAGCAATGGCAATTTCTTTTCCAAGCTTGGTAAATTGTTTTGCCATTCTGTCGAATCGGGCAAACATTTTGTGCTTTCTTTTCTCGAAAATACGTCCCATAAAGGTGCAAAAATACGAAAATTAATTCATTAAAATTTATATGAAACTGTCACATTCACACTTCTGCCAGATGCAGTAAGTCCTGAAGCAAAATATCTATATCGCAAATCCAACATATTTTCTACAATCAAAGCAGCTGAAAATTGTTTTGAAAATTGATAGCCCGTTCTTATGGTAAATATTTGCCAAGCAGGATTTCCAGTAGGTGGATTCTTATCAATATTGTCTTCCCCACTGTTAGAGTAGTCTACCAAATCTTTTTTCCCATTGAACAAGCACTGAAATTCTCCATACCAATTGCTTTCAGCCCACCTTAGCGACGCTTGTCCATAAAAAGGAGGAATATGATCAAGAGGACTTTCAACGCCTTCAGCGTTCTTATATGTACCTTTTGTAATGTTTCCGTTAACATTTAACCACAACTTACTCCAAACATTGACTTTTACATTGGCATAAAAACCTTGTATAACACCAGATGCAACATTCTTCACTTCATAAACTGGGGTCATCACACCATCATACAAAAGAGAATCGGCACTGTTATACTTTCCTCTTTGATCAAGCATTAAATTAGAAATTTGTGTACGATAACCTCCTGCCTCAAAATAGAATTTATTGAACTTATAAATTACAGACAAATCAGTGGTGTATGAATATTCAGGGCTCAATTCGGCATTTGGAACCAAAACCTTTACACCTGCTTCTGATTCAAACACTTTGGTCATATCATCTACGTTTGGATTTCTGTAAGCTTGATTGAATGATCCGCGCACCAAAATATCCTTGCCAATTGGCTGAACAAATCCCAAATTGAAACTTGGCGCAATATTGCTAAAATAGATCGTGTTCAATGGATATTTCCAAAAATTATTTTTTGTAAAATAAGCATCCAAGAAATAATGTGTTACACGCAATCCACCAACAAGAATTGTTTTGGTTTTTTCTAATTTGTAGTTTGCTTGACCGTATAAAGAAACCGAATTTGTTATTGCACCGGAATCTGAATATCGAGCTTCACCAGGTATTACTAATCCATTGTTTATATTCTTGAAGGTTCCTTTGCTATCAACCAAATTCAAAACCCATTCCGCACCAGATTGGATATTAAACTTCCCAACTTTGTCATTTCTATCGAAATTGGCAGTAATCATATTCACTTTATCTAATTGAGTTTTTTCATTCGCATTCCTGAATTTTCTAGATACACGAGCAACTTCAGTGTTTTGATAAGCCAAGATAAATTTGTTCTTATGGTTATCATTGCCAAATTCCATTTTATAAGATGCAAACATTCTGTTTTGAGGGGCATAATCCCAACGGGCATAAGTGAACATCCCTTTTTTGATTTCATTAATTCGATCATATCGTGGAATCAATTCACTCATTGATGCTTGAAAATTAACCGTATGTAAAATCTTTTTACCCATGTAACCAAATTTTGCAAAAACATCAGTTTGTGCATAGCCTGTTCCTTTTTGAACGTTTTTATCTGGATTGTCAATCACAGAATCAATTCCGCCAATTCGGGTTACATACTTTGGCATCAATCCATAATTTTCATCAGCACTGTAATAACTTTTGCTCCCCATTCTTAAATCCCCAAAATCGCTTCTGGTGATATTGAAAATTGCACCAAATTTTTGCGATTGGTACTCAAGTCCCCCGTTATAAATTTTGCCGTTAGAAGCACTTTGGTATCGAATATTGGCATAAGGGCTCCATTTTTTTGTACCGAAACTCACATCTTTGGTTTTAAAATAGAGTACACCACCTAAGGCATCGGAACCAAAAATTGTAGAACCACTTCCAAAATTCACTTCCATTCTATCTAAAATAAATGGATCAATGGTAATTATATCCTGCAAATGGCCAGCCCTGTATGTGGCGTTATTCATTCTAACGCCGTCAATCACCATCAAAACGCGACTTGCTTCAAATCCACGTAAAACGGGACTACTTCCCCCCATTTGGCTTTTTTGAACAAATACTTGTCCAGTATTTATGAGTGCATCGCCGAGCGTTGCTGGTTGTAGTTCGTTAATTTTTGAAGATTTAACAACTTCAATTTGACGCGGTGATTCATGTCGTTTCTGATCGAAGCGCTGTGAGGAAACTAAAACTTCATCTAAGGTTTCAACATTTGTTGAGTCTGTATTTTGTGCCATCAAAGGCAATTGTATCAAGGTCATCAACCCCAATACAAAAATTGTTTTTTTCATGTTTATTTTTTGCTTTTTGAGGGACAAAAGGGTGTCCCAACTCCCCTAATTTTGTTAATTGCAAACAAACTGATGCTTTGAAAAAAGCATCAACCAATGTTTTTTAATAAGAAAATTAACAGAATTCTGGGGGCAAAAATGGAAGAGAATTGAATCCAGTTTTACATTTTAGAGTATAATCAACAAATAACAATTTGTCATCTTTTTGATTGGTATTGAAATCAATAACCGATTCAAAAAAGAAGTTTAGGGATTGAATAGATTTTTTACTTGAATTTTTTGAGGGATTATTGTCTGTACTTTGTTGAGACAACAACGCATCAACTTTTTGTTCGAATGTATCATTGAACACTTTTAAATAATAACCCTCTTTTTCTTTTGAAACAGAAATAATATCATATCGATTTCCATTTAATTCAATTTCATCACCGGTGGTTTGGTTTGAAAATTCATTTTGTGTAATAAAGATGGTTTCTTGGTATTTGTAAAGGTTAGGCGAATTTAATATGAGTTGCTTTTGAAAGTTGTTTTTTTGAATTTGAACCCCAACCAATTCAGCAACCATTAACAAAGGAAGTAGGGCCGATAATATTAGGCAACTTATCTTGTACAACTTCCTCTTCATGGCTTTCTAAAAATACAAATATAAGAGTAGATTTTCATAAATTCCACTAAGTAGAAAATACCACTTATCGACGTTTCGATGAATTCGCTTTTTGTTTAGTTTTAGTAGCCGCGGCTTTTGGGGGTGCTACAACAAATTGCTTAAACCAGGGTGTCAAATAGGGATGAATTTCTCTGAACGAAAAATTGAATTCCGGCGCACCATGGCAATAATATGTAATTTCATATTGATTATATCCAAAATGAATACCATCTTTATTTATTGTGAAACAACTTTCAGGAAACGGAAATTCTTCTGGTTTATTTATTTCAATTAACAAAGCATCTTTTCCAAATGTTCTTACAAACTTGTTGTATAGCATTTTTTTAACCACAGATTGATGGGCAACACCAATAACATCGTTCATTGTTATTTCATCCCCATTCATTGTATTGAAAATAATGTCCTTCACATAATAATTAGAATGAGCACCTCCCGTATATTCACTGTAAGCATATTCTAAACTGCAAAATGTTTTAAAAGTATCACCAAAATAAATACCACCTTCCCATTCTATGAATCCATCTTTTGCATAGGTATCTGCAATTCCCGAACAAAATAGCTGAGGAGAATTATACGACTCTTCCCCATAAATGAGGGACATCGATTTCATTTTACTATTGATAGCATCAGCAACTGCTGAATTTGGACCACTTACCGTTAAATCGCTAAATTTAACATGTGAACACACAGTATCGTATGAATTAATAAATTCTTTCATTGTGTCTTTTCTCATTTTTGCAAAAACACAATTACTTTCTGAATAATTGGTTTGCTCAAATTTATATCCATGGAAAAGAATTTTATTGGACCTTGATTCTGTTTGAGCATGCAGTGTAACGTGCAAAACAGAAAATAAGATAACTAAGAAAAATTTCATTATTTTTTACTTTTGCTTGGGGGCTTTGCCGTTTTCAAATGAGTTAAAACAATTTTCTTAAAGCTTGGAGTTAAAAATGGCAATGCTTGGTTAAATGAGATTATAATCTCAGGGTCACCCACTGCATAAGGGGTTATTTCGTAAGGGTTGTAAATAAAATGAATTCCATTTTTATCAATTTCGAAATTCTCGGAAATTTCAAATTGATCAAGTAAACTTTCTTGCCCATAAATCGAAATGAATCTTGATTTCAAAAACCTCTTTAATTGGCTTTTTGTTTTTAAATCAAACACATCATTCAGCGTTAGCATTTTTCCATCATTTAAATCAACCATAAAATGAGTGTGATAATGATTGGGGTGTGCTCCCCCAGAAAATTCATAAATAAAATTCCCGATGGTAATGTAGTTTTCGAAAACAGAAGTAACTTTTAAACTTTGCTCAAATTCCTCAAAACCATAAAATGCTGTTGAATCTAAAATCTCTTTGCAGTATTGCATAAAATCTTGGCTAAACCTAGTTGCATTTTTATTTTCAGGTTTTTGAAAAACTGCTTCTCTAATGCGATCTAAGGTAGTTTTTAATACAAAATCAAAAGGACCCTCAACACATAAATCAGCAATTTCCAAATGACTACCTACCGTATCTCCCCAATAAAAATCTTCATTATCGGGATTTAAATCTTTCAATATCGCGGCTTTCCTTTTGTTTGCGAATTCGTTATTTTGATATGAGTAAACCTTATTATAAAAAACAAAATCCCGATATTTAAATGTATCCTTCAATACTAATTTAACATTTTGACCATGCAAATTGTAGCAGATCAGTAAAACAAAAATGAGGTGTATTTTTTTCATGAGGGATATTGACTCAAAAATCGGATTTTATTTCTACAAATTTTAATAATTGTCCCTCAAAAAAAGAATGTTCGTTAAAATTGCAATGAAACACGACAATTGGCAAGGGCAATGTTAAAAAATAATCACTTAACTTTGCAGTATGAACGCTGTTTATGTGATTGATATTGTAAGAACCCCTGTGGGCAAATTTGGTGGAGCTTTGGCATCTGTTCGTCCCGATGATTTGGCGGCAACTGTTATTAAAGCACTCATTGAAAGAAATCCATCTATTGATTTAACACAAGTTGACGAAGTTATTTTGGGTGCTGCAAATCAAGCAGGTGAAGACAATAGAAACGTTGCAAGAATGGCAAGCCTTTTGGCTGGAGTTCCAACAAGTGTTCCGGGTTACACCGTAAACAGACTTTGTGCATCTGGATTACAAAGCATGATGAATGGCTTTATGGCTATTAAAAGCGGAGAAGCACATTTGATTATTGCTGGAGGTACCGAAAGTATGACCAGGGC
>CANFVI010000078.1 GCA_947450405.1 Flavobacteriales bacterium | reverse complement strand
TACACCGAACTGATTTAAAGCGGGATAATCAAAATGACCTAAATGCCTATTCAGTTTATTTCGGTTATATATAGCATAGGAATAATCGTATCGTCTAAACAAGTTTTCGGTAGCATTTTTTTGAATAACATCAGAAAGTCTACCTTGGTTATTTCCAAATTTGGGAGTTAACAGAACAAAATAACTTCCTTGTAATTGCCCATCATAAACCACATTGAATTTACCCAAGTAACTTCCTCTCAATCTGCGTTCATTAATTAAAAAGAATCGATTGGTAACCTGAATACACAAATCGGAGAAGTAAATAGCGTTTAATGTTCCAAAATCGATGGTGTTTTCAATTCGGTAGGCCTGTCCCTTTCCATTGAAATCAAAAATAGAAAGTTGGTAATTGTCGTATTTCCTATCAAAATACAAGACTTTTAATCGATTCTCAAAAGCCTCTTTTGAAACGTCTTTACAAGTATAATAATCTAAAATCCCTTTATCATTCATCAACTGAGATTCAGATTCGTATAAATGATTTTTTATTGCTTTATCGGCCTTTAATAGCAATTTAGAGGCTATATATTTTCTTTGTTCCTGTTCTTTTTCTCTTAATTTGGTGTTGAAAATAATACTCAAGGCAATGCACGGAAGTAAAATTTGCAACAGTAATCTGGTATAATCAAATCTATGAAGGGATTGTTTTCTAAAAACAAACCAAATAATTCCAAAACACAACCATAAATAAAACGGCAAAGTGGGTAAATTATAATATCCAAAGGTCAATACTGGCGCGAATGAAACTACAATCATCATTAATCGATGATTCGATTCTACACTAAACAAATTAACCGCAATTTCATTAAGCAGCGTGAAGAACGTTAGAAATAGCAATACCAAAACCCCAATACTTATTGTTGTATACCTTGTTACAAGCAATATCTCAAAAAAATCAAAATGTATTTCGGTATCAATTACCATTTTACTGGCTAAGATAAAAATAACTTGCAGAATGATTAAAGCGATAAGAATTATGGGAATATTCAGAAAATAAGCAGATTTTAAATCCGCTGATTTTAACTTTGGCTTGATTTGCGCTAGAATAAGTGAAGCGAGCCAAAATAATAGAACCGCATAGCTAGCAATCACCCCCAAACTCTGAAAAACGGGATTAATATAAAATAATTGAGAAGAAAATAATTTCAACTGTTTTAAATTGGTGAAATTAAAATCAGCTACAAACAAACTAACAACCCCAAACCACATAATCCAATTTATCCATTTCAATGTGGACTTATTTGAATTCCTTTGAATAATTACAATTCCAATACTGACTAAAAACAGTCCGAAAATATATAAATAAGCAAATAGCAAACTTGGTGAGAATTGAACCGTTGAAATTGCATATTTCTCACCTTTGAATTCGAAATTTAATTGTTTTTTTCCATTGATTTTTGAGAATTCATTTTGACTGCCAACTCTTTCAATTTGATAAATAGATGACTGTTTTTCTAATAGTGAATCAGGATTGATTCTTAATCCCTGATCTGGGAAAATATTATACACAAAAATTCGAGTACCACCCCGGTGAACTAAATTCCATTTGGCCAAATAGAGCGAACCTTGTTTTACAATTTCAAAAGAATTTGTATTTTGAGGTGTAATTTGAAAGAGATCATTCGTCCAAAAAATTGGCGTATTTCCATGAAATTCAAAAAAGTCAATGCCATTTAATTTCAAACTACTTGCAACAGAATCAATATTGCCTTTTGTAAGTTTGTAGCTCTCAAGGCTTAACACTCTTTTATCAATTGATGTGATTTCATTTTCAATTGATTTTTTTACTTGGTTTAATGCCGTGCTTTCTTGTTTATCAAATTTCTGAACCGAAAAGTATTGTGCCAGACCAACTATGAATAAGCCAACAAGCAACAATAATTTCCCCGGCGATTTCAACATTATTAGATGTATTTATGAGAAACCAGATAGTTTGTAACATAATCTGCAATTGCATCTTCGAATGGAGTAAATCCCTCAGAATAGCCTGATTCAATTAATCTGGCATCAGCAGCTTGCGTGAAATATTGATAATTATCTCTAATATCTTCAGGCATATCGATATAACTCAAATTAGATTCCAAATTGAGGGCTTTAAAAACACCATTGGCAAGTTCTAAAAAAGTATGCGATTTACCACTCCCTAAATTATAAAGTCCAGATTTTTTGCGTGTTTCCATATGATAAATCAACACATTCAAAACATCTTTGATGTATACAAAATCACGGCGTTGTTCACCATCTGCGTATTCAGCCTTATAGCTTTTGAATAAATTCACACTGCCATTTTCTTTGATTTGATTAAATGCATGAAATACAACACTTGCCATTCGGCCTTTGTGATATTCGTTAGGTCCAAATACATTAAAGAACTTAAACCCTGCCCAAAAAGGAGGTGTGTGGTCTTGCTCCATCATCCACAAATCGAAAAGTTGTTTGCTTTCACCGTATGGATTCATTGGCATTAACTCTTTGATATTGGCAGGATCGTCTGAAAATCCATTTTCACCATTGCCATAGGTAGCAGCCGATGAAGCATAAATGAGGGGAATAGATTCTTGAGAACAGATTTGCCAAAGTTTTTTTGAATAATTTACATTCAATTCATTCAATACGTTCCAATCAAATTCATTGGTTCTTGTTCTCGCTCCAATATGAAATACAAACTGAACTTTGGAAGCATTGATACTTAGCCATTCACAAAAAACGGTTCTATCAATTCTCTCCTTGATTTTTTTTCCTTCAAGGTTAGCGAATTTGTATTCGTCTTTAAAATTATCTACTGCAACGAGTTCACCATAGCCCCTAGCCTCTAGTTCACCCAATAAGGCAGAACCTATAAATCCCAATGCTCCAGTAACAATAATCATTAAGCAAAAATAAGACAATCAAACGGAATTCTCGCTCATTTACAATTATCCATTACTTTTGCAATGAATCATATGAAAAATAATAGTTCAAAACTGACCATTTACATCCTAGTTGCCATGGTTATTGGCACTTTGGTAGGCCAAACCATGTACGTAAATCTTCCAAAAGAAGTGAATGTCGAATATGCATTGTATTTCAAACAACTTACAAATATTTTCTTGCGTTTGGTTCAAATGATAATTGCGCCTTTGGTTGTAACAACATTAATTGTTGGAATAGCCAAAATGGGAAATCTACAAGCCATTGGCAGGGTTGGTGGCAAAAGTATGCTTTGGTTTTTAACGGCGTCATTGGTTTCATTATTATTAGGCTTGGTTTTGGTGAACTATTTCGAACCAGGAAAATCGTTAAATTTAAGTGAGTTGGCAACCAATACTAGTGCCAGTGAAGAAATAGTGAAGAAAACTGAGAGTTTTTCACTCACCCATTTTATTGAACATGTATTTCCAAAAAGTATTTTTCAAGCCATGGCAGAAAATGAAATATTACAAATTGTAGTTTTCTCAATTTTCTTTGGAATTGCACTTGCCTCTTTGGGTAAATCGGTAGAGAGTTTAATTGGCGTTTTCGATAAAATTTCGAAAGTGATACTAAAAATGGTAAACTATGTAATGAATTTTGCACCTTTTGGCGTTTTTGGGGGAATTACGGCCATCATTTGTACCAAAGGACTTGGAATATTAGTGGTTTACGGCAAATATATGCTTTCGTTTTACGCAGGGATTGGTTTGCTTTGGTTGGTGTTATTGACAGTAGGATTTATCATTTTAAAACAACGGTTATTTTCATTGTTAAACAGAATTAAAAACCCCATGTTGGTTGCATTTTCTACCACCAGTTCAGAAGCTGTTTTCCCAAAATTAACTGAAGAATTAGAAAATTTTGGATGCAAAAAGAACATCGTTAGTTTCATATTGCCATTGGGCTATTCTTTTAACCTCGATGGCAGTATGATGTATATGACCTTTGCCAGTATTTTTATTGCCCAAGCTTATAACATCCCCCTTGATTTAGGAACCCAATTAACCATGTTATTGGTATTGATGCTTACCAGCAAGGGTATAGCGGGAGTGCCAAGAGCCTCATTGGTTGTGGTGGCTGCAACTTGTTCGATGTTTCATATTCCGGCTGAAGGAATTGCCTTAATTCTTCCGATTGATCACTTCTGCGACATGGGTCGTTCGATGACCAATGTGCTTGGAAATGCGCTAGCAACGAGTGCGGTGAGCAAATGGGAAGGTGAATTAGGCGAAGAGAATTTAGAAAGTTAAAAATGACCGATCAAGAAGCACACTTGGTATTTCAAGAACCAGAATTAAAAGTTATTCAAGAAGTAATATTACAAATTGAAAAAGACTTTGGGATGGCGGGTTTTGAATTCTCAAACGCGCCATATTTGAAACTTGAATCACTTATTCCTGAATTAGAGTGCATAATTGCAAAACTTCAACAAGAAAATCACTCAAAATGGATGAAAATTGTTTACCGGGTAGATTTAACCGAAAAACAATACAAATTTGTACAGAATTTAGGTGGAAGTACCCCGTTAAATATGGCAAAAGCCGTTATTTTGAGAGAATTTCAAAAAGTCAAAAACAGACTTATTTACAGCTAAATTTGTACTTTTCACAAAGAATAAAGCCATTTTTTTTTATTTATATTGCAATTCGCCTTTAAAAACTTGGTATTTTATCGGCATTTACTGAAATTTGCCCTCTATGGAATTAAAAGACGTTGTTTCTGTAACTGGAATGCCTGGGTTGCACAAAGTAATTGGACAAAATAAATCAGGGTTAATATTAGAATCACTTACCGATAATAAAAAATTTGGAACAAATGCACGTCAACGCGTGAGTGTTCTGGCTGATATTTCAATCTTCACAGAAGAAGGCGAAGTTCGTCTTGCAGAAGTATTGAAAACAATTAAAAAACTTGAAGATGATGGAACTGTTATTCCAACATCTAAATCGGATGGCGATGAAGTTCGCGCTTTCATGACAAAAGTATTGCCAAATTACGATCGTGAAAAAGTTTATCCTTCAGATATGAAAAAACTTTTCGTTTGGTATAACATGTTAAAAGCTACTTTAAACTTTGATTCCTTAGACAATGTTGAGGAAACAGAAGAGGCTGGAACAGAAACCAAAGAAGTAAAAGCCAAATCTACTGAAAAACCAAAAGTAACAGCAGCGCCTAAAACAAAAACTCCTACAAAAACATCTTCTGGAGTTAAGGTAAAAGCGACAACTCCTCGCAAAATGGGTAGCTAATTCCTGCCTTTTTTTATGTCGCAATTCATTCCTGAAAATTTCAGCATCCAAAAACCAGAGGATGTTGAAGCATTATTCCAATTATTATTAGAGCGCCCTATCTTATCACTCGATGATTTTGATCAATTTTTGATGGATGTGAGTGATTTAGAGAGTTTTTTGTCAGAGGATATGGCTTGGCGTTATATCAACATGACTTGCGATACTCAAAATGAGGAACATGAAAATGCTTATTTACAATTTGTGCAAGAAATCCAACCAAAACTTGCTCCTTTTGAAGACAAGCTAAACAACAAAATCATTGATTGTCCTTTCAAATCAGAAAAAGAAAGTGACCAAGCTTATTTCATCTATTTTAGGTCGTTGCAAAGTGCAATTGACTTATTCAGAGAAGAAAATATCCCTCTGCATGCTGAATTAAATACCCTGGCTCAAGAATATTCTGCCATTCAAGGTGCAATGACCATTCAATGGAATGAAGAAACCATTACCATGCAAAAAGCTTCGAATTTATTGATGGAAACTGATAGAAATTTGAGAGAAAGAGCATGGAAACTCATGAATGAACGCCGTCAATTAGATTCTCAAAAACTTGAGGATTTGTTTGACAAAATGGTAGCGAAGAGACATCAAGTTGCGGTGAATGCAGGATTTGCAAATTTCCGTGATTACATGTTTGCCTCATTGGGCAGGTTCGATTATACCACTGAAGATTGCAAGAAATTCCATCTATCTGTTGAAGAACATGTGGTTCCGCTGTTAAAAGCAATTCAAAACCGCAGGATTGAATTAATGAATATCGATTCATTAAAACCTTGGGACACCGCAGTTGACCCTCTCAACAGAGAACCTTTGAAACCTTTTCAAAACGGTGTGGATTTGCTCGATAAAGGAATACTTGCATTGAATGAACTGGATCCATTTTTTAGTCAGTGTTTAACTACAATGAAAGAAAAATCATTGTTGGATTTAGACAGTAGATTGGGAAAAGCGCCTGGTGGATATAACTACCCTTTGGCCAAAACCAACATGCCATTCATTTTTATGAATGCTACAGGAAATTTGAGGGACGTTGAAACTTTGGTTCACGAAGCAGGACATGCTATTCACAGTTTTCAAATGGCGCCGTTAAAACTAAATGCTTTCAAAAACACACCAAGTGAAGTTGCAGAATTGGCTTCAATGAGTATGGAATTGTTAAGTATGGATGCTTGGAGTCATTATTTAGAAAATCCAGAATTGTTAAATCGTGCAAAATGCGAGCAACTAGAAGGAATTCTAGGCACTTTGCCTTGGATTGCAACTGTAGACGCATTTCAACATTGGATATACGAAAACCCAAACCATACCCAAGATCAGAGAAAAGCACAATGGATCATTGAGCAATCACGTTTTTCTAGTGGGTTGGTTGATTATACAAATTATCCAGATGCCCGCTCTTATGCTTGGCACAAACAACTTCATATTTTTGAAGTTCCTTTCTATTATATAGAATATGGATTTGCGCAATTAGGTGCCATTGGGGTTTGGAAAAACTTCAATGAAAACAAAACTGAAGCCATAGAAAAATATAAATCATTCATGATATTGGGCTATACAAAACCCATCCATGAAATATATGAAGACGCGGGTGTGAAGTTTGAGTTTTCATCAGACTATATCAAAGAGTTAATGGATTTTGTGCACAATCAATGGGCACAATACAATTAAATAAAAATCAATTTCAATTACTAGGCATAAGCTTATTGACTTTTGCCCTTTTTCTTTATTTTGGAGATTTTATAGCACTCGCAGGAAATTGTTGGGGAGGATTTGGAGCCGATTGTTGGAGCCGTTGGGACAGTGCGCTTTACATCGATGTTGCTCAAAACGGACACAACTTGGTTCATTGCACTGATTATCCAAATGATTGGTGCGGAAATGCTGGATGGGCGCCACTTTATCCACTTACAATCAGATTACTGCATATTATACTCCCTCAATTTGAATGGCTAACGCTGGGATTATATTTGAGCCATTTCTTTGTTTTAATTAGCCTACTTTTCATTGCAATTATGTTTCCAAATGCAAAATGGCATATTCATTTATTAACTTGCTTGATTTACGTTTTTGCTCCTGGAAATATATACTTACATGCCATTTTCCCATTATCGATGTTGGTGTTTTTATTGCTCTTATGTTTCCATTTTTTGCAAAAATCGCAATATATAACTTC
>CANFVI010000077.1 GCA_947450405.1 Flavobacteriales bacterium | reverse complement strand
GGGAAAAATAGCAACAAGTATAGATGAGCAAGTCTACCTATTGGAATCGAGAGGAATGTTTCTTGGTGATAGGGAAAAGGCTAGAGAATATTTATTAGATATTGGGTATTACCGTTTAGGCTTTTACTGGCATTATTTTGAATCTGATGATCAACATAATTTTGTTGAGAATACAAAATTGGAAACTATTCGTAAGTTGTATTATTTTGATTTTGACCTTAAATATTTACTGTCGAAGTATATTTATAGAATTGAAGTTCATTTTAGAACTCAATTGGTTTATTTTGTTTCAAATAATCATAAAGACTCACCTACATGGTTTATTGATAAAAAAGTTGTGTCTGATGATATGATTAAGTTTATTGATAAACTAAATAATGGCAATGATGAGGCTTTTAAAAGGAATAATAAACCAATTAAGAACCACCATAAGAAATATATAAATGACAAATACGCGCCAGCATGGAAAACTCTCGAGTTTTTTACATTCGGCCAAATTAATAAGCTATTTAGGTCTTTAAAAGACGATAATTTAAAGAGCGAAATAGCTAAGAGTTACGGATATTTGGATGTTGCATCATTTCAAAATCATATTACCGCAATCGTCAACATAAGAAATATCTGCTCACATAATGGTATTTTATTTGACCATAATCAACCAATGGGAGTAAAAAAAATCCCTAACGACTTATATAGGATAAAATCAAGAAATCAGACTAATTTAAATGCTTCTATTAGTGTTGTATTTAATATTTTATCAACCATATCGCAGAACAGGGTAAATGATTTAAAGATACAATTAGATAAACTAATTACAGAAAATATGGAGATACCTGAACTTTGTGAAATTATTGAAACAAAAATTGGTTATGAAATAATATAGTACTAAATTTGCACCACAGTGCCCCTTTATATATATGCTATAAAGCAGCACTTTAAAACAAGAAAAATTGATACCCGGTACTTCTGTGTCGGGTATCTTTATTTTAATGCATTTCCCTTGAGTATCTTTTGGCTTATTAAAATAGCCGCCTGGGTTCATATTTAGATGTTTTTTTGCAATATTATGGGGGGAGTGATTTAAATGATATGGGGAAGAGTCAAGATGTAGCTGTGGAAAGCACAATATCAAGCTTGTTGTTTTTGGGTTCAGAGGAATTGGATTTAAATCAGCTCGGTGAACCAGAATTAGAAAAAATCATCAGCTTATTCAGAAATGAAGATGTAAAAAAAGTTAAAGCATGATTTGAAATTAGCGCCGCCGAGTAATTGAGATTTTAATAAATATCAATTACAAAAAACAATTTGATGATTCAAGTGATATTTAAGAGGTTGGCAATTAATAAAATTTGAGTTTTGTCTTTTTGGAAGCATAATATTTGTATATTTGTACTTTTTATTATTCTTATAAATAAATAAACCTAGCACTTGCAATTAATCCATCAAGAATGTTAAAAACTGAAAATTCAAATGTTGAGAGTTCATCAGAAACAAATCAATGGTTTGATGATCTAATCTCGAATTTAAGAGTCGATGAATTGCTTTTGCAGTCTGACCTTCTTGAAAAGCATAAGAAGGAAGTATATGAAGCAATGATAACTGGCGATCATGATTTTATGCATAACTATGCTCGGAAAGCTAGTTCGGCTTTCTTTATTAAAAACCTAATTGATTCTTACTTCATTGAATTGGTTGAAAGGAAAGCTCGTCCTAATCGAGTTGCGCTCGAATTATCTAACTCAAAAGTGTTAGTTTGGGCTGAAATTGAGAATAATGATGAAAACACTGAAGATGCATTAATTTTGTCCGCTGCAAAAGTTAATAATGAATTTTCGAAATTTGGTTTCTTTATATCTTACACAATTGTTGAACTAGAGGACGAATTGAGTATTCCTATTCATTACAAAGAAGTGTCTTTTTAAGATAATAAAATTGGGAACTTATAGGGAACATATTGAACAGTCTAAGAACAATATTCATTTTCTGTCTAAAATCAGTACCAATTTAGAAGACTGTTGGGATTGGCAAGTAACAGTTTGCTTTTATTCTGCATTGCACCTTGTTAATGCACATATTGTTCAAAAGATGAATGCAAATTATTTGTCACACAATAAGGTTGATGAAATTATTAATCCATATAATTTAAAATCATCGGCTAAGTTAAATGAGGACATTTACAAGTCATATACAAAGTTATTTCAACTGTCTAGAAGATCGCGTTATCTATTGAGCGATAATTTTCAAAAAAACAATAAGCTTGACATTCAGCCAGGGTGTGTGACGTATAGTAAACACCTCAAAAAGGCAATATTTCACTTAGATAAAATTTTAAACTTTATCAAGAATGATTATAGTGAATCATTTGCTAAAGTTGAAATCAAATGTATAGATTTGAATGGATTGCAATTTGAGAATTTTTCAATAATCAGTTAGTTCGAAAGTAAACTACAATTAATTTAAAAATGTTATTAGATCGCTTAAATGTGGTTTAACATTTGTCTGATCAAATATTCACTATTTATCGGGGTGTGTTTTGAAAATAAGAGTGATTGTGAAAATTGATAAATTTCAACAAGGATAAACTTGCTAGAAAACTTTTGCACTGCTGCTGGTCTTGACAATAATGTTTTACAGCTTTGCGTTCGGACGAGGTTCGAATCTCAAGGTTTAATTTTATCACTAAAGTTTAATTGAAAAAAGGTGTTGAATTTTGCACGTCAGCCCGCCTAACGCAAAACCAGTGTTAGGGTGATATTTGCCAATAGTTTTCATATACATCCCTCATCATATCTTCGGTCATTTCTGCATAATGCGCTATTTGCATTGCAACTCCGTCAAATACAAAACAAACTCTAACGAATGTTTCTCTGAGGTTTTTAAGATTGACATATTCTAACTTCTGTATCTTTATACCTTCCTTGTCTACTGGATAACGAAAAGACATTGAAATTGGGTCGACAGATGTCATTTCTTTAATAAGCTGGTCTATGATTTGAAAACTTTGATCATATGAATTTTCACCAATGGAAGAATACGCTTTCTTAAAATCAGACCAAAGGTTTTGGAGGTTGTGATGTGTCGGAAAGTTGTTGTTTTGTTTTTTGCAATAGTTCAATCCTTGGACTAACTCTTTTAGTCGCAATTCTAAATAGTGTCTGATTAGGAATACTGTTGGATAAATATTGAAGTCTCTTAAGTCTTTATTTGCAAGTGCACTGTCAATTAACGTCAATGCACCAGTCTGATAACCGTCTGCATAACTGCCAAATTTCTGAAAGGTCTTATGAAGCCAAGCAATATCTCCTGGATTTCCTTCATCAACAAAAAACTTGTCGCCAACTTCTGGGTACCTGACTTCTTCATTTATAACTAACATATTTCTTTCGTATTAAATTGTTGCTAATCGTTTCAAGGCTACTCACTGGGCGGCCGATTTACCACAAATATTGATTAAAAACAGGAAAGATTCTATTGCAGCAAATCTATCTTTGGAATAGGATCGCTATACTTTTTAGCAGATGCTGTTTGGGATACCGTTCTTATTTTTAATTTCGTATTTATTTCCATTACATTACAATTTTTGGTTTTTTTGCGAAGTCTTCAAACCCCCAATCTGTATAGTTGACGTTATTTCCTAAAAACCTTTTGAATCGTAGTTTTTCTTCATCTTTAGTTTCGGCTTTCTTTCCTGTATGATTGTTTATCACTGTAATTTTTAATGATTGAGGATTTCTTCTGTTTTTTTGAATTCTTTTTATCAAATATTTTATATGAATGTCAGCATCAGGAAAAGAATAGCCACAAAATATTAAATGCTCAACTTCAGATAGTTCATTTTCGGCTCTGTTCCATACTTGACTTAGAAACACTTTTGACAAGTCTTTATAAAATGTTGGGGGAACTATTATTGGAGAATATACGGTTTCACATTTACGACAATATGAAGAGGACGGGTCAACCATTAGTTTATAAACACCTTTTTCGTATGGTGTAATTCTAAGAATGTTGCAAGTAGGACAATAAAGCCAATTAAGTGAACCGTGAAGTTTTAACAATTTAATGCTGTCTTGGTCAGGTCTTTCAAAACTACCTTCTTTGTAATTCACAAATTCTACGCCATAGTCTATTTTGTTGCTAGGGTATTGGTCTTGTATAGCATTGTCACACAAAATGTCGTAGTTAGTTGATATAAATATTGTTTTTGCTAAGTCTCCATTTGATTTCAATTTTCTAATAAGATCCCTATGGATGTTTTTACTCGTCCTTAAACTATTATTTATTATGTCAGCCATTAAATAAACCAAGTACAATCTTAAAAAATTGATTCGTCCACTGTTGCTCGCAAAATTAATATTAGTGAAGTCTTTAAAGGATTCATTTTTTAAGTCAGCCAAATCTAGGACGCCAAGAGCTTCTTCGAAAGTTGGAAACAGTGCTTTGTCAAGATTGTCATTGTCAACATCAATGTCGAACATTAAAGCAAAAAAAGTTGCTAATTCTCGCTCGTGCTCAGCTGTAGCATGTCTATCTCGACTTCGAATTAGTTTAAAATAGTCTTTAAATAAATTTGTCTGGATAGGCGCTCCTTCAGCAGCCGAAGCACCCGCTCCTAAAAATATTGCTGTTTTCAATTTGTCTTTTTTTAATTTATTAGCCATTTGTCGTCTTTGAGTTGTATCGTCTTACGGTTGCCCATAGTGCTTTGCAGCTGTAAGAAGTTGGAGATTTCCAAACACAAAGCTTGATTTAACCATCGTACCGTAACTTTTGGGTAGGTGCTGTTATGCAGCTGCTTTTATTCTATTCAATTTTAAATATTTTATTCAGATAGGTAATAATTACTACTGTAAAATAAATTCCAAAAATAATTATCGCTATTGATAAACAAACAATTAGAAAAGTATGGAAACCATCAGAGTCCACTTGAATTGACGAACTGAGATATTCAGAATACGAGTATTGTTTGTCAAAAGTAAGATTGTCAGCATGAAGAAGTATATCTTCAAAATTTGGTTGAGACAACAATAAATATATTCCTAAACCTTCACTTTCTTTAATTTCAGGGCATATTACTTTAATAAAACTTTTGTCTACAGAGTCAACTTGAGACTTCGGATTTAAATTCCTTGTGTAGTCATAGCTTAAATAACTAGCTTTTCCTAAATTAACCGAAACAACTAAATTTTTTATTGTTTTTGTTCCCTTGTTTTGTACCTCAAGGTATAGATAGTTTGGGATTCTAAAGTTTTTTGGACAAAGTTCTATTTTTGAAATTACTATGTCTTCAGTGCCTGCTTTTTCTTTTGTGTCTGATGATTTTGAATTAATAGAATCTGTGATAATTTTTGTATTTTCAATTTTCTTCGGGTCTAGTTTTTCCTGTTCAAGATATTGTTTTGGGAAAAAATATTTAAACCAATGTGGAGAAGAGATTACCGCAGCGACAATAACGAAAATACCAGCTATTATTGTTGCTAAAACTTGAGTTTTAGTACTTAATTTTTCTGTCATAAGGCATTATGTCCAAATTGTAAATTCTCTGACTTGAATATTCTGGATAAAATCTTCAATACTTTTTTCTTCAATTTGATGTTTAACAATTTCATTATCATCGGTCAAATCCAACAATGCAAACTGCCCACCAATCATCGCAAAAGCATTTCTGTCCCTTGATACAGCACAAAAACAACCATACCCAAAATGGATATTATTAATGTCTGACCAATCGTTATTGCCTATTTTAAAATGAGTGAAATTTTCTTTGTCGAGCCTTCCAATTGGATGTTGAGTGTCAAAAGAGTATATTATGCCACCTTCAATAAAATAGCAAAATTGTGTCGCACGATATATTAAAAATTCATCACTCTTATTTTCTAAATAAGGTCTTATTAATTCACTGGGTTTGTGAATAAGAAACCGAATTTCGTTTAAAGAATAAGGATTTGGCTTAATAACACTTGTCGTTTTTTTTATAAGTTCATTTGGCACATCAGTATAGAATTGAAAACTAGTATTTTCAGGTGTTCTCCATTTGATTTTTGTCATATTTATTTTTTATTTTGTCTCGTTGTGAATGTTGTCAAAAGTTGCTGCTAACTTGTTTATATGCTCCCCTTTATTTTAATAAAGTCAAACACCAAGCAAATATCCCAATCCTAACAAATATATAAAATAAAAAAGTAATTAAAAACGGTAATTATTATAATTAATAGAAGACTTTAAAACGGCATTTAGAGTTATTCATATTCTTCTTCATTCATCCTTGCCACTAGTTGTATCATCCGCTGTATATCTTCCTGGAAGCATCTGACCCTAGGAACTTCAGGAATATGCATCAATCCCTTCACTTGATTAATTGCAAAGTAATTTCGTTTATTGACACGAGTAAGAATTAGTTTTACTGCTTTCATGTAATTGTTCATGGTCCTTCGACTAACACTAAGCATCTGCATCACTTCATAAGTGTCCACCCATTTGGAGGTAAAATCGTCAACTGGATTTTTCAAGCTGTTGATTTCGGTTTGGATATTTGTTGGATTTTTGTGATTATCGATTTTATTTCGATGAACTGCTTCATCAGCATTTCGTTGGTGATATTCTTTTATTAATGTCATCCATCTATTGTGAACTAAATAATTTTAATTTTTTTCTAAGAAAAAGAGCCTGGACACTTTGATACGCAATGAGACCCAACTCTAGACTAGTATAAATTGTGACAAACAAAAAGCTAAAAATATTTTTAAAAACATGAACCCCCAATGTTCATTTATCCAAATATTCACTGTTCATCGGGTACTGTTTTGAAGAGAAGATATGAAGTAAAAAACAGAAAATATTGATAGGAAAATACAAGTATCAAAAATTTATTTTATCTTTGTTTTGTCGTTCTTTTTTGTTGCTTACTTGTAACTCAACAAAGTCGAAATCTGATGAGTAGTTGCTCATTTGTTGCTCGAAAAAATCAATAAACTCAGTAATATCAAGGGTTTTCAGAGTTGTTTTTTCTTATCAGTTCCTGTATCGGAAAGTAAGTGCCACAAAAGAAACAAATAATAAACACATATTAAACCATCGTAAAGCCTTGTTTTCAGGGCTTTTTTTGAACCAAAAAATATAACCATATAAGCATTCCAATTTTAACAACTATAAAGCTTCCCATTAATATAATTGTTATCTATAGCCTCAAGTATAGGTGGAATTACAGCTGGTTGGTAATTTTAATATGGATTGGGATAGAATTGATTACGGTTTTCAGTTTTTTATTACTTTTGTTATTATGATAAAAATTATATTAAAGAAGTTGAGTTGTTCTTTTTTTGTAGTGCCAATTTGTCTTTTCTCTCAAATTGAGGTTGTGGATTTTTCTAATGTTGTTTCAGCAAGAGTTGAGAAATATGATTCTAGTTATTTTCAACCGAATTACAAGTTTGATGATTTATCTGTAATGAATGGTCTAAAAGGTCATAATCTAATTTTTTTAGCAGAACCTCTTTACACTTCGAATATTGAAATATTTCAAAATGGGAAAAAGCAAAGTGTCAGTGATG